>NZ_FR892794.1:0-11627 GCF_000434895.1 Phascolarctobacterium succinatutens CAG:287 | reverse complement strand
CAGGAATGCCGGCCGTATACGCCGCATTCCCCGCAGCTGCTGCCTGTACGTCAGTCTGTATCTATATTATAGAGGAAAAGAAAATGGCAAGACTTAGAGTAGAAAAAGTACAGGAGGCCATCAAGCATGAAATCAGCAAAATGCTGCTGCATGATGTCAAGGATCCGCGCATTCAGTTTGTTACCGTAACCGGCGTGGAGCTGACAGATGACATGAGCTATGCCAAGATTTTCATCAGCATGTATGGTCCCAAGGATAAACAGGATGAAACCTGGAAGGCTCTGAACAAGGCATTAGGCTTTATGCGTACGGAAATTGCCAAACGCATCCGCCTGCGCTTTGCACCAACCCTGATTCTGCAGAAGGATACCTCCGCAGAATACAGTGCGCATATTCAGAGCATTTTAGATAAGATTAAGCAGGAAGAAAAGCCTGCAGCCGAGGAAGCAGAGCATGAGTAAGGAGCTTAGTCTGCAGGAAACAGGCGCTATGCTGCTGACGGCAGAAAAAATTGTGCTGTGCACCCATGTAAGCCCGGATGGTGACACCCTGGGCTCCACTTTGGGACTGGCACGCTTTTTGCTGGCGCAGGGCAAGCAGGTTACTGTTTTCTGTGATGATATTATCAACAAAAGCTTTGGCTTTATTCCCGGTATAGAATTGTGTGAACGCCCGGTAGAGGGCAGTAAGCTGCAGACGGATTTGCTGGTAGTAGTTGATGCCAGCTCCTTTGACCGCGTTGGTCTGGTGTCCGAGGTTGTGGAAGCCAAAACGCTGCTGAACATCGACCACCATATTTCCAACGAACGCTTTGCCGATTATCTCTATCTGGATGCTAAGGCAGCAGCCGTAGGCGAGGTAATGTGTGATCTGTTCATGGCTATGCAATGGCCCTTTGATAAGGAAATTGCTACCTGCTTTTACACAGCAATCAGCACAGACTGCGGCTCGTTCCGCTATGCCAACACTACGCCGAAAACTATGCGTGATGCTGCCAAGCTGCTGGAATACGGCGTGCAGCCTAACGAAATCAGCGATGCACTGGACGTGCGCTCCCGTGATACGGTAGAGCTGCTGGCCAAGGTACTGCCTTCGCTGACCTTCGCTTATGAAGGAAAAATTGCTTATCTCACAATTACCAACGATTTATATGACAAGGATGTCCAGACCGACAGCTTTGTGTCCTACCCGCGCTATATTGAGGGCGTTGACGTAGCTATTATGTTCAAGGCCGTAGAGTCGGCGGTAACGCGCGTGAGCATGCGCTCCAAGAGCGTTGACGTATCCGCTGTGGCTGTAGCCTTCGGCGGCGGCGGTCATCTGCGGGCAGCAGGCTGTACGATTTATGCACCGGTAGAGGAGGCTCGCACTCAGCTGCTGGAGGCATTGGGCAAATTGGTTTAATATGGACGCAATTTTTAATGTATTAAAACCACCACAGATGACATCGCACGATGTTATCGGCTTTTTGCGGCGCGTGCTTAACACAAAGAAAATAGGACATGGGGGAACTCTTGACCCTGACGCGGCAGGAGTTCTTCCTGTTTTTGCGGGCAGTGCAACTCGTCTGCTGGAATTTGCTGTGGAGGGCCGCAAGGAATATATTGCCGAATTTACGCTGGGTGCTCAGACAGTTACCGGCGATGACAGCGGTGAGATTGTCAAAACAATGATTGTGCCTGCGTTCGGAAAGGCAGAGCTGGAAGCTGTACTTGCACGTTTTACGGGTAAGCAGCTGCAGCTGCCGCCGATGTATTCGGCCATCAAAATCAACGGCAAAAAGCTGTATCAGCTGGCTCGTCAGGGCGTAGAGGTGGAACGCACCGCACGTCCGATTGAGGTCTATAAGCTGGAGCTTTTGCATTATACGGCAACGAGCTTTACCGTGCGCGTGGCCTGCTCAAAGGGCACCTATATCCGCGTACTGGGCGAAGACCTGGCGACAGCGCTGGGAACCTGCGGTACGATGAGCTTTTTGTTGCGTACACAGGTGGGAGCCTACACGATTGACAGGGCCTGCACGCTGCAGGAAATCGCGGAGAATCCCGAAGCCTGTGCCGCAGAGCCGCTGACTGCTGTTGCCGAGCTGCCCAAGCTCAAGGTGAACGCCCGTCAGGCGGCGCGCATTACTAACGGTGTGCGCACTACAGTGGCGCAGACTGCCGACGGCAGATACGTACTGCTGGGGCCGGGGGATGAATTCTTAGGCATCGTCCGCTGTGAGCAGGAGCGTCTGCAGGCAGAAAAAATCTTAGAGCATTACCCGATGCCAGAGGAATAAGCATGGAGATTATTACTTCTTTAGAACAATTGCATAAATTTTCCGCTCCCTGTGTGGTTGCATTGGGTACCTTTGACGGCCTGCATCGCGGTCATCTTGATGTAATTGAAACTGCTAAGGCAAAGGCGCATGAATGTAATTCGCAGCTGGCGGTATTTACCTTCAGCAACCATCCCTTTGAATGGATTCGTCCGGGCATGGTGCCGCCGGCGCTGATAACCGGCGCGCAAAAGCAGGAGCTTTTGCAGCAGCTTGGCGTGGATGTGCTGGTGGATATCCCCTTTAATCAGCAGGTTGCGGACCTTTCGCCGCAGGAGTTTTTGCAGCGCTTGCAGCAGCTTGATTACAGCTGTCTGGTAGTCGGTGCCAACTTCACCTACGGCTGCCGTGGACAGGGGACTGTCTATACGCTGGCTGCTTCCGCCAAGGCCATGGGCTTTGAGCTGGTTGTGCGCGAGCTGGTAAGCGAGGGTGCAACTGTGATCAGCAGCACTGCTATCCGTCAGCTGATTGCTGCCGGTGAGGTAGCAGAGGCAGCTGCTATGCTGGGGCGCAGCTACAGCATCAGTGGCACCGTAGCGCACGGCAACGAGCGTGGCAGACTACTGGGTTATCCTACGGCCAATATTGAGCTGGAGGATGCTAATGTGGCAGTGCCTCTGGGCGGTGTCTATGCTGTACGCGTACTGGTGAATGGCGCAAGCTATCATGGTATGGCGAATATAGGCTATAATCCGACCTTTGGCGATGTTTCCAAACCGCGTCTGGAAACGAATATCTTTGATTTTACCGGTGACCTTTATGGCAAACAGCTCACGGTGCAGTTTGTGCAGCGCATCCGCGGTGAAGTAAAATTTGCCGGCATTGAGCAGCTCAAGCAGCAGCTGGCGCAGGATAAGCATGACTGTGAAGCGGCATTGCGGTAAATCAAAGCTGTTTTTATAAAAAACTTTACAAAATACTTGCTATCTGGTGGCAAGATATGGTATACTATCATAGTATTTGAACCAAGGCCTGGCAGTTCGATTCTCCAACGGCTGCTACGCTTATGGCAAT
Organism: Phascolarctobacterium succinatutens CAG:287; assembly: GCF_000434895.1. GTDB lineage: Bacteria > Bacillota > Negativicutes > Acidaminococcales > Acidaminococcaceae > Phascolarctobacterium_A > Phascolarctobacterium_A succinatutens_A. Next base: position 8,290 of record NZ_FR892794.1, on the reverse strand, counting down.
TTGAATTTTTAGGAGGAAACAAACAATGTTAACTAGCGAAGCTAAACAAGCAGTAATTCTGGCAAACGCACGTCATGAAGGTGACACCGGTTCTTCTGAGGTACAAATCGCAGTTCTGACCGAACGCATCAAATATTTGACCGAGCATCTGAAAGAGCACAAAAAAGATCATCATTCCCGTCGTGGCCTGCTGAAACTGGTAGGTAAACGTCGTGGCCTGCTGAATTACCTGGCTGCTAAAGACATCGAGCGCTATCGTGCAATCATTGCTAAACTGGGTATCCGTAAATAATCTGGTTTATGCTGAAAAGTCCGTCCGCAAGGACGGGCTTTTTTTGTGCCTGCGTTTTGGTTTTAAAGAGGAATACCTCGTGCAATAGTATTAAAAATAATTAACACTAACAAGAAAATCGCTTATAGTGTTAAAACAAATTAATACTATTGATGAAATTTGCAACAGTGTTAAAAATAATTAACACTGTTGCGGAGGGCAGTTGCCCGCGCAACAGCAAATTTTGTCAGAAATGTGAAGAAAATAGTTTACGCTCTTTAGCATATGTGTTACAATACTTATGTTATAGAATTATGCGACTTTTTGGATGTGATTGATATAATGCAAAAGGAATTGATTATGCGCTGTTTGCCGACGGCCTTCTGTCATGCTTCAACAGTATTGGCGCTTCCTGACGGCAGCCTGCTGTGCTGCTGGTTCGGCGGTACGCATGAGGGCGAAAGCGACGTGGGTATCTACTCCAGCAGGCGCACGGAAGCAGGCTGGAGTGAGCCAAAGCTGCTGGTGAACGGGGCGGCGGCGAACTGGAATCCGGTGCTTTTTGCGGGCGCGGACGGCAGAATCCTGCTGTTTTACAAGCAGGGCCAGCAGATTGCCGATTGGCAGACGTGGCTGCTGCAGTCTGAGGATAACGGCGAAACCTGGAGCGGACCGCAGGAGCTGGTGACCGGCGATGTGAGCGGCGGACGCGGACCGGTGCGTAACAAGCCGTTGCGCTTGGCGAGCGGACGTATTCTTGCCGGTGCTTCTACCGAACACGGTATCTGGAAGGCCTTTGCAGATATCAGTGACGATGACGGCACAAGCTGGCATAAATCCGCTGTAGTGCAGATTGAGGGATTGCAGTATCAGGCAGGCGAAAAGACTGCCGACAGTAATATTGCCGTCAGCCAGCAGTCCTTTTACGGACGCGGCGTGATTCAGCCTAGCCTGTGGCAGAGTGCGGACGGCAGTGTGCATATGCTGCTGCGTAGCAGCGAGGGCTTTGTTTATCGCAGCGATTCTGCGGATGACGGCGAAACCTGGTGCAGTGCCTACGCTCTGAGCCTGCCGAACAATAACAGCGGTCTTGACTTGGTGCGTACTGCCGCTGGCGTGCTCTATTTGGTGTGCAATCCTGTGGCTGCCAACTGGGGTCAACGTTCTCCCTTAAGTCTGTTCCAATCTACAAATGATGGTGCGAGCTGGCAAAAGCTGTTTGACCTGGAAACAGAGCCTGCGGAATTTTCCTATCCGGCGATTCTTGCTGAAGGGGAAAATATTATTATCACTTACACCTATAAACGTTGCAACATTGCTTGTGTAAAATTGAGCGCGGATGAACTTGTTACCCTTTAAATTTAAAATATAAGGAGATGTAAGACAATGAAGAAAATTTTAGTTGTGCTGATGGCTATGCTGACCATGGCTGTTATGCTTACCGGCTGCGGCGGCGACAGCAAAAAAGCAGCTTATCCTGCAGACGGAGATATTTCCGTAATTATTCCTAAGGCTCCGGGCGGCGGTACCGATATCTCTGCCAGAGGCCTGATTCAGTTCATGGAAAAAGAGCTGAAGGGCAGCAAATTTGTCCCCGTAAACAAACCCGATGGCGGCGGTGTAACCGGCATGGTAGAGCTGGCTAACGCTAAACCCGACGGCCATACTCTGGGCATGGTTACTGTTGAGCTGGCTATGTTCCCGCATCAGGGCAAATGCAAAAACACCTATAAGGATTACGCAGCTATCTGCGCTCCGATTGCAGCTCCGGCAGCTTTGATTGTGCCGAAGGATGCTCCTTATAACAGTGTAGACGAATTCGTAGCCTTCGCTAAGGCAAACCCCGGCAAGGTGAAGATGGGTAACTCCGGTATCGGCGCTATCTGGCATATTGCCGCACTTTCCTTTGAAGAAGAATTCGGCGTACAGTTCAAGCACGTACCGTATCCGAAAGGATCCGCTGATATTGCTGCAGCTCTGGCAGGCAAGCACATCGATGCAACTCTGGCTGACCCGTCTGTATTCAAGAGCCAGGTAGATGCAGGCAACCTGAAGATTCTTGCTGTTATGGCTGACACCCGCAGCGTAATCTATCCTGATGTTCCGACCTTCAAAGAGCTGGGCCACAATATGACCGTTCGCGCTTGGGCAGCACTGGTTGCTCCTAAGGATACTCCGAAAGAAAAGCTGGAAGCTCTGCGCGCTGCTGCTAAAAAGGTTTGCGAATCCAAGGAATTCAAGGATTATTTCATGAAACAGGGTATCGACCCGACCTGCATTATCGGTGCCGATGCTGATAAGATGATGGCTGAAGACCATGCAATGTATGAAAAATTCCTGAAGAAAGCAAAATAAAATCGTTGTAAGGCGTAAATGAAAATGCCGACGCTGTAACCCGGAAGGTTGCGGACGTCGGTGTTTTTTTTTGTTTACATATGACCGCAAATAATTTCTTCTGCTAAAAGTGATAATAATATAAAAAATAAAAAAACAAGGAATAATATATCGGTTTACTTGCAATTAAATTTTCGATATGCTAGAATTAAATAGGAAAGAAATACTAATTAGCGATATTTGTATAACACCCCCTAGGTCAGCAACTGCTTGTTTATAAGTTGCCTTTACCTAATATATAGATATGTGCTAGCAATAATCAGTTACGACCGAATTGCAAAATAGCAATGCAATAGACTGATTATTTTCAATTAGAAAAATTCTGCGAGAAGAGATGGATTTGTATAGCGATGTTCTGTGAGGCATTTGCTGTATAAATTGTCTTTTTGCGCAGTTTTTTTGTTTTTATATTTATTTTGATGAGTGTTTTATACACAAAGGAGTTGAAGTTATGAAAACGAAACTCAAAAGTAAAAAATGGAAGTCGCTTGTTTCAGGTATTCTTCTGGCGGCCAGTGCATCGAGCTTTCTCATAGCGCCGGTTTTTGCTGCAGAATATACTGATCCGCTTACTGGTGTTGTCGATGATGATCTTGATATCTTCGGAGACGATGGCAATACGGTAAAGCTCGACAAAGCTACTAACACTATTACCTATGATTTCCAAGGTCAGGACCACACGTTTACGGTAGAGAATGATGATGGTATTACAGCCTCTCAGGGTGACAAATACAGCTACATCTTTAATAACGTAGGCGCAGATGGTAGCAAAGGTACGCTTCACATTTATCAATCCAACAACCAGTGGAATCCCTATGCTGGTGTGAATGGTTTTATAGCTAGCGGAGGTAAGATTACTGTCAACAGTAATCTGGATATTACTGCCACCTCTGACTATGCCTCTGTGGGTGTTGCCGTTGCTAACGGTGCTGATCTGGTTATTAACGGTAACGTTAAAATGCGCAAGGATGATCCTTCCAATCCCTGGGGCATTATTACCAAAAATGTGCATGGTAATGTAGGTCCTGGCGGTGCAGTTACCATGGATAATGGCTATGACGCCAATTATACCGGCGCACGCTGGCAGCCCAGTGCTTTCAGCGTTGGCTATACACGTGGCAATATTACTGTTAATGGTGACGTAGACGTTGCTGTACGCGGTACTGCTGTCAATGTAGGTGCATATAATGCCGCCGAAGGTGTACATCAGTATGACCTGGCTACCGTTTCTCTGGTAGGCGATTCTACCCGTATCATTACTCCGTACAGAGAAAAAAATTCTGTCGAAGGCTTTGGTGAATTCATCGAGCCTTACTATTCTCTGGCATGCTACGGCGGCACAATTAATGTTAATGTAAAGAATATGGAAGCGCAAAAGGGCAAGGTTGAAATTGTCGGCAACATTATGGCCATGAAGCGCTCTGAATATACACATACCTCTGATGTTTATCAGGACAGCCGTATTAATCTTGCTTTGACTACAGCGGATTCCTCCTGGAAGGGCATTATTGACAATGCCAATATGACCAAGAGCCTGGTACAGACAAATCCTAATGATAAAAACAGCTATAAGTATGATCCGGATGCTACTCCAGTTTATGCTGACCACTCCGGTGAAGTAAATCTGTGGCTGCAGAATGGTGCACAATGGATTTATGAAAATGCTTCCCGTAAGGATGGTCTGGATTACAGCCATATGCCGCAATACAGCCAGCCGAGCTACGGCAACTATGATGGTATGTCTCATCTGAGCCGCCTTGTTGGCGGTAAAGACAGCGCATCTGCCGGCATCATCAGAGTAAACGATAATGATCCTATTCATATTGCCAATGCCGAAGGCGTCACCAAGGTATGGTATGAGCATGATGATGCTGCACCGGGTACTATTATCGGCGGTGATGTTAAGGTTCTTAATGCTAAGACCGGCACCGAGATGATGCTTTATACCGGCAACAACGGTATTACCAAGGGCTTTGCAGAAGGTGATACCGCTGCAGAGAAAAATCATGTCAGTGAAGTATTGAACTCCCTGGCACACAAGCTGTGGTATATGGCAGGCGACAGCAACCTTACAGGCAGCGTATCCATTGCCGAAGGCCTGACAGCTTCCTCTGTAACTATGAAGACCGGCAACATTACCTTTGCCGAGGGTGGCCAGGGATTCTATGACTATACTCCTGAGAAGGACGATAAGACCTATGCAACCGGACCGATTGTAAAATCCGAAAACATCGGTGAAACACGCGAAAGCGATATCAACGGAGTAGTTTCCGTTAATGTTACCGAAGCTCAGGATGGGGTGTCCGGTAATGCTCCCAGTGCTATGTATGCAGCAGGCGAGGCAGAAGGGCCGCTTGTTGTTGATTTACAGGGCCACACCTTGAAGCTCAATGCCAACAATCAAACTGCTAATTATGTGTCTACGGTTTACGTTGATGAAAACAAGAGCATGGAGATTAAGGATTCCAAGGGCAATGGTGTGCTGAAGGTTTCTGCCGGACTTGGTGCTGATGGCAATGCTGATACTAAGGCTAAGTATGTCTATGGCATTCGCGTAGGCGAGGGCGGCAACCTTACTGCAAATACCGATGTTGAGATAGAAGGAGTAAAATCCGGTTCTACTCAGCGTGCTTATGGTGTATATGTAAGTACCAAAGGCAATGTTGTATTCGAAAAAGACTTGAGCATCAAGAATGTTCAGACCGGCAACAAGGTTGGACCGAACACTGCCGGTATTTATGCAGACAGTTCTTCAAGTGCAGATGCGCCTATTAATATAACTGTTAAGGGCAACCTTAATATTGAAAACGTATTGGGCAGTGCAATCCGTGCATTGAATACTTCAACTGTATCTACTGCAGGTGCAACTATTAAAGCTGCGGATATGTCTAACGGTACGGATTATAGCCAATATTATGCTTTGCAGGCCAACAAGGGTACCATTAACCTGAATACAGGTGAAGGCATTACTGCCGGAATTCTGGACGTTACCGGTGACATGAAGGTAACTGACAATAAAGCTTCTGTTATCAATGTCAACATGACCAAGAGCTCTCAATGGACAGGCGCAGTAAGCAATATTCCAGGCAGTACATATAATGCCCCGGCCGGACAGTTTAATCTGACAATGGCAGAGGGCTCTGTATGGAATCATGAAACCGGTCGTTCGGTAGATACGCTTAAGACAACTTTTGCCGGCAGCAATGTTTCTAAGCTGGATGGTTCCGGTGTAATCTACCAGAATTCCGACAAGGGTATTACCGTATATGATTATAGCGGTGACACAACTGTTGTTTACGGCCATGATGCTGATAATCCGCAGAACATCACCGGGGGTGACTTCACTGTCAAGACAGCAGCTGACGGCTCGAAGATTACTTTGGTAACCGATAGCCAAGGCATTAATGCCGGCTTTGAAGCTAGTGATACTGCAACAGAAAAGAATAATGTTAAGGAAGTGCTGAATAAGCTGGCCAATAAGCTGTTCTACACAGGTTACAAGGATGCAAATCTTGCCGGCGTAGTTAAGATTGCCGATGGTCTGACAGCGTCTAGTGTAAGTGCTATTGTAAAAGCCTCCGGCGATATCACTTTCTCTGACGGAAGCAATGGAACGAAAAAAGCAGGCCAGGGCTTCTATGACTATACTCCGGAAGAAGATAAGCCCGATTACAAGACAGGCGCTATCACTAAATCGGAAAATATCAGCCTGAATCGCGAGGTAGACGATAAGGGTGTTGCACATATTAATGTAACTGAATCGAATGCCGGTAATAATAAATTTGCCAGCGCAATTTATGCAGGTGAGGAAACATCTCCGTCTAAACCGATGACTATAAATATGTCCGGTAAAGGTCTGGCTTTGAATGTTGCACAAACTGGCGGACAGGCAGCGGCTATTTACGCAGGCGCTAATACCTACATCAAGGTTATTAACCCGTCTGCTGACCAAAAGCTTTCAATTAGAGCAACCAATACGGATACCAAAGGCTCTCATGGCATTTACGCCCTAGGCAATGCGCACCTGAATATTTCCGGCCCGGTAGAAATTACTGATATTACCACTAAGGGTGATGCTGCAACCGGCATCAATATCCAGGGCCAGCAGAGCGAGATTAATATTGATGGCTCGCTGACAATCAGCAATGTCAAAGGTCTTAGAGAACGTGGCAAAGGCATGAGTGCTTCCGGTATTCTGGTAACCGGTGACAGCTCCACTGTAACTGTCAGCGGTCCTGTAGATATTTCCGGTGTACGCGGCAGCGGTATCAAGCTGGTGGGCGCTAATACCAAGGTATCTGTTGGCGGCGGCACTATTACTGCAGCCGAAGACAGCGATAAATCGCATAATTTCTATGCAGTCCGCGTAGATAAAGGCACGCTGGATATCAACATGAAGGACGGCGCAGCAGGCAATACGACTACCAAGATTACCGGTGATATGTATGCAACCGGCCAATATGGCAAGAAGGTTGTGGAATACAGCGGCGGTGAGCTGATTGATTGGAAGGACGCAGGCATTCTCAACGTTGCATTGACCGATAAGGATTCTTTCTGGAAGGGCGTTGCAGCTTATGACCAGTATAATGATGACTATGGCAGCGGCGGTAATACTGCGCATGACATTGGCCAGTTCAACCTGTATCTGCAAAACGGTGCAACCTGGACCAATGAGCAGCAATCGCATGTAACAACTACGACCATAGCGGCTAAAAATCCTGTATGGGCAGGCAGCACGCTGGCAACACTGCATGGTGGCAAGGATGCAGCAAATGCAGGCCATATTTTCCAAAATGATAGCAATAACCTGACTATTGTAAATTATAGTGGAAATACCAATATTTACTACGCACATGAAGGTAATGGCGAAGCAGCAGAAAACTATAAGGCTGGAGATACCATTATCAAGAGTGCTGCAGCAGGTTCTGAGGTTAGTCTGATTACCGATAATGTCGGTATCACCATGAGCAATGATGGTAGCGTTGCTAATGTATTAAATGCATTGGCAGGTAAGCTGACCTACAGTAACTTTGCAACTGGTGAGAAAAATCTGGTTGGCGTTGTGAAGATTGCCGATGGCCTGACAGCTTCTTCCACAGCGCTGAGAACAGAAAAAATCTCCTTTAATGAAGAAGGCAAAGGCTTTTACGGTACTCCTGAAGAAGCGGATATGGCATTTACTACTACCTTGACAGGTAGTGCTAGCAGTGATGCTGAATATGTAAAGGCTGGAGTTATCCAGACAGATGGCAGCTACAAATTCGCTAAGGATGCCAGCATTACCATGGCTAAAGGTGCAATTGCTATCAGCTTGAGTAAAGCTACGCTGATCAATGCCGAAAACAATAAGCTGAATCTGTCTACTGAAGGCAGTGTATCAGGCAAAGTCAATGCTATTAAGCATAATATTGATGGCGCTCTTACTATCAATGCAGGAGAATTGAACGTAACTGCAGTTAACAATCAAGAATTTGGCGGTGTACGCGCTATCGAAATTAACTCCGATAATAAGAGTGTAAAACCGAATGCTGTAATCAACGCAAAGGTTAATGTTAAGGCTGAGGCTAACAATGGCAATGCTTATGGCTTGTACAGCGAGAATGGCAGTACACTCACCGTTAATAA
>NZ_FR892793.1:65605-77754 GCF_000434895.1 Phascolarctobacterium succinatutens CAG:287 | reverse complement strand
TTTTTTTAATTATACCATCAAATTGAGAATCAAATTCTTCCTTCTTTATTTTAAACTCAAAACCACTTACAGTATTACCAAATGATTTAGTTTTCTTATCTCTTTCAGGCATTCTTATTCTATATAACAATTTTTCATCATCATATGTTATTCCAATAACATAATGTGCACTAAAGAACTTATTCCAAGTTTTATATTTTGTAAGTTTAAAAAAATTGCACTTTTCTATATCTCTCTTATACTCTGATAAGCTTAAAGCAATTGCATCTTCAACCGACTTTTTCAAATGTGACATGTTCTTTACGTTTATCAACTCTTTCATAGCTTCACCAAAGCCTATTGAGTTGATATGATATACTAATACAGAGATTTGAAAAGTATCACGCTCAATATATATATCTAATAATCCTAACATGATTTCACCTACTCTACAATAGCGATATTCGTATTATTTTCGGCAGCAAGGTCGGCTTTTCCTGCTTCACTGGCTACGTTGCCACCTTTTATATTAATATCGTTACCACTTGCAATACTGATAGCAAAACCATTTTCCCTATTGCTAAAATCACGGTGGTATACTACAATAAGTCTAAATTAAAACAGAAAGCAGGGTTCACTATGCAATTACCGGAAAAAAAATACATTGCCTCCTTTGATATTGACGCACAAAACACCTTCACCCCGGTCTGCCCCGACGAGCTGCCGGTTGCCGAAGGCGACACCATTGCTCCCGAGCTGAATGCCCAGGCACAGTTCGCTAGCCTGCGCCTCGCTTCCCGCGACGCGCACAGCCGTTGCGCGCTCTGGATCAGCGACGCCGAGCACGCTCCGCTCACTCCCATCAACGGCTATCCCGATCTTGATATCCGTTGGCCGGCACATGCTATTATCGGCACCAAAGGCTTTGACTTCATCGACGGCCTTGATGAAGCTGCCTATGATTATCAAGTTTTCAAGGGCATTGAAGCAGATAAGCATCCCTACGGTGCCTGCTACCATGACTTGAAGGACACTCTTTCCACCGGTGCCATCGAATATCTGCGTTGCCACGGTATCTCCACCGTTATCTGCGGCGGTCTGGCAACCGATTACTGTGTAAAAAACACTGTACTGCAGCTGAAGGCGGCAGGCTTCGATGTTATCCTAAACAAAGCTGCCTGCCGCGGCATTGCTCCCGAAACTGTCGCAAGCGCTATGCAGGAAATGGCTGCGGCCGGAGTAAAATTCGTAGAATGCGCCAAGGAATTAACTGAATAAGAAACTTACAAAAAATGCTGCTGGCATAACGCCCGCAGCATTTTTGTTTTACCGTAATACTATTCAATTTCACGCAGTGCGTGTGAGCGACCGGTCAGCGAATGGGCTCCCTTTTCCGTAACCACATAGGTATTTTCCGTGCCCACCAGGCCCAAGCCAGGCAAAGCAATTTTAGGCTCTACAGCAAAGGTCATGCCTGGCTCCAGCGGCTGCTTAAAGCCCTTGGCTATAGCCGGTGCTTCATCCATCACCAGACCAATGCTGTGCCCCAGGAATTTACCGCCGTTCATAAACGCATCACCGTAAACATTATCAAACTTTTCCATAGTGCGCAGATACAGGTTTTCAATCGGCTCACCCGGCATCATCATGGACACTACCTCTTGTTCCAGCTCCAGGCAACGCTGCTGCGCCGCCAAAAGTCTTGCGCATTGCTCGTCCTTTTGCAGGCTGCCGAAATAATATACGACAGTCTTATCTGTATGATAACCGTCAAAACCGCAGGGAACATCAAGATAAACCAATCGACCGGACTTCAGCTTGCGGAAGGCATTGCCTATGGATTGCACCGCTATACAGGTGCCGCCGGTACCGCCGGGGCCGTCAAAGCCTGTACGTACCAGGCCGCTCTTGCCAAAGGAAGCAATACCTATAACCTCTTCGCCCAAGGCCTGGTTAAAGCGCGCCGTTCCGTGCGAACCGCGCTGAACCATCTCGCTGTAAAGCTCGATAGCCAGCTGAGCCTCGCTGATACCTGCATGAATCAGCTTAGGAGCAACAACATCCAGCACTGTTTCGTGAATAGCGCCGGAGTGTTCCATCTGCTGCAGCTCGTATGCACTCTTGCGCAGACGCAGCTCCTGCAGCACAGCATCAAAGGAGCCAACCTCTTCAAAAGCAAAATACTTATGCAGCATACGCTCCCAGTCCAAGGTAGCCTTCTTCGTTTCTACATACATAATGCGCGGCGCACTGCCATAATAGGCAGCAGCCTCACGAAAGCTGTGCATCGGACGGATATCGCCGAAATGCGATTCGTTTACTGCGCGCTCATAGTTGCGGCGCACCCAGAAAATTGCATCCTGCGGACGAATCAGCAGCACGCCTTCTTGCATCGTACCCGTAAAATAATACATCGCAATCTTATGATTGACTGCAGCCATTTCCCAACCGGGATGCATTTCATCCATCAGTCGGCGAAACTTCTCCAGACGCGCCTCCAGCTCACTCGCAGGCACCGGGCGAATAGCATCAGTCAATACAGCAGTCTGCTCCAAAACAGCCATAGCAATACTCCTTTCATTATCAAGACAAAATATTTATCCGTTATTAACCAAGATATTGCAGAATTTCCTTAGCATGCGGCAAAATAATATCCGGCTTAATCGAACCATTTTCTACATCTTCCATAGTCGCTTCACCTGTCAGCACCATCACCGAAAGAATGTCATTGTTCAGGCCAAAGGCAATATCAGTTGCCAGGCGGTCACCCACCATAGCAATTTCCTCTTTTTTATAACCGGTTTTGTCCAAAACCACATCCACCATATACTTGTAAGGCTTGCCGAAAATCAGCTGTGGCTTTTTGCCGGTAGCAGTTTTAATCAGCTCCAGCATTGCACCGGTATCAGGAATGAATTCGCCGCCTTCAATCGGGCAGCGCACGTCAGGATGCGTAGCAACATACGGCACACCTTTGTCAATCAAGCGGCAGGCGGTAGTAAGGCGGTCATATGTCAGTGTCTGGTCAAAGCCTACGACTACATAATCAGCACCCTCCTCCAACGTATTCGTCAGCGTAAAACCTGCTTCCTCAATTGTTGCCAACAGCTGCGGCGTTCCCAGCACAAACAGCTTCGCGCCCGTCTTGTTCTTCTGCATCCAGTTGGTCAACGCATCTGATGAAATCAAGATATTCTCACGTGTAACAGGTACTCCCAGTCCGTTCATCTTCTGCACATAATGCTCGTGGCTACGGGAAGAATTATTTGTCAGCAGATAATATTCCTTGCCTGCTGCCTTCAATTTATCAAAAAAGCCCTCCATACCCGGAATCAGTTCGTTACCCAGGTTAATGGTTCCGTCCATATCAAAAAGAAAACACTTAATTTTCGCTAAGCGAGCGTAATCATAAGTCATGCCCTATCCTCCATACTTAAATATAACAATATTATAAAGCATTTGCCTTATTTGTGCTACAATAGACGAGGAAGAAAATCTGAAGTTCAAAAGGAGATTAATCATGAAATATACAACCATTATTTTTGATCTTGATGGTACCTTACTCAACACACTGGCAGATTTAGCTGCCGCTACCAATTATGCTTTAGCGGAGCATAAGCTGCCTCAGCGCACCACAGACGAGGTACGCCTGTTTGTCGGCAATGGCATTCACAAGCTGATTGAGCGTGCGGTACCGGCTGACACACCTGCAAAGCTGCAGGAGGAGGTTTTTGCCAGCTTCAACAAATACTACAAGCAGCACTGCGCCGACAGCACCAGCCCCTACGAAGGCGTGCCGCAGCTTTTGCAGCAGCTGCGCGCTGCAGGCTGCCGCACCGCCATTGTTTCCAACAAAGCAGATTACGGCGTACAAGCGCTGGCTAAGCAATACTTTGACGGCCAGCTCGACGCTGCCTGCGGCGAGCGCGCCGGCATCGCCAAAAAGCCTGCGCCGGATATGCTGCTGGCAATCATGCGGCAATTAAAGGCTGAGCCCGCAAGCACTATCTATATCGGTGATTCGGATACCGACCTCGACACCGCCCGCAATGCAGGCGTTGCCTGCATCGGCGCCTGCTGGGGCTTCAGAGGCCGCGCCTTTTTGGAAGCACACGGCGCTAAGCTGCTAGCTGAAAATGTAAGCGATATATGGGAGCTTATAAAGTAAAAGAGGCTGCCGTAAGGCAGCCCCTTTTTTATAACTATTTTACGCTAAGCAATCATCCATAAATTTAATCAAGCCTGCTTCTACTTCGTCACGCAGGCACAGCTCATTGTGAATTTCATGACGGAAGCCGGGATACGGCTTTACGGAAACCTTATGTCCTGTTTTGGCAAGCAGATTTGCTACATGATACAAGCCCTCACCGTAATTACCGCAGGGATCCTGATCACCGGCAATCAGGTAACTGGGAATATTTTGCGGCACCTTGGCAGCCCACTCATCATTTTCAATATAATGATACAACTGCACGAAATCATAGCACAGCTCCAGCGTAGTATCGAAGGTATTGAACATATCGCCTGCATGGTCCTCAACAATGCGCGGATCTGTTGCAATCCAATCTGCCGGACCATTTGGATTTTCCACCCTGTCCGTCATACCGCAGAAAACACGCTCAAACCAGACGCCGCATGGCTGATACGGATTTTCCTCATAAGCAGCCTTAAATTCTTCATTAACATAGGCATCCTCACAGCCCTGCCACTGCGAGCAGACACCGCACAGCATCATACCTTTGATATCCTCACCGTAGATTGACGCATAAGCACGCGCCAGCATAGAACCCCAACTGTGGCCGAAAACGAAATACGGCAGCTCAGGATAAGCCTCTTTAGCAATATCATGCAAGGCTTTTTCATCCTTCAGGTAAGTCATATAACCGCCGGAATGCGGATCACCCAAGGTGCCTCCGTCATAGCCGGTTTTTCCATGACCGAGATGGTCATCAGCAAAAACTACAAAGCCTGCTTCATTGAACTTGCTGATCATATGCAGATAGCGGCGTGAATGCTCACCGTAGCCGTGAATCAGCTGTACAATAGCTTTCGGTTTGCCTAAAGGACTGTAAGACCATGCCTTGATGGTATCTCTGCCGTTGGCAGAAGAAAAGGAAATTTCTCTGATGGACATAATGCGGACCTCCTCGCCTGTAATTATTTATAATATTAAGATAATGATAACACCGGCGCTTCCTGCTGTAAAGCAGGAAACATGATTAAGCAAAATGTTTTACGTATTTTTTACAGTCAGAGAAAACTTGCAGCCTTAACTCGCTAATCCTAAACTGAACTGCTCATACAAAAAGACCACTACAACTATTCCGTTATAGTGGTTCAGAAAAGTCTATTTTAAATTTTTCACAAAGACTGACGGCTATTAGCCTTTACCTGTTTTTCAGCACATAGAACGGATCAATATTCTGCCCATCCGCCAATACCTCATAATGTACATGCGGACCGGTGCTGTAGCCTGTACTGCCGACAAAGCCGATAATCTCGCCTTTGATTACCTTCTGCCCTGCAGCAACGGCAATACCGCTCATATGGCCATAGGCTGTTTCATAGCCATTGCCATGATTGATGCGCACATAGCGCCCGTAGCCACCGTTCCAGCCTGCCTGTTCAATCGTACCTGCAGCCGTAGCATAAACCGGTGTGCCGAAATCAACTGCTATATCCAGACCGGGATGCCAATCATAGCCGCCCTCAATCGGACCGGTGCGCACACCGTAATTACTGCTGATAGTGCCGCCGTCTGTAGGCCATTTATCCGGGAAGGACGACATACCGCCGCCGGAGCCTTCAACCTCACTTAAGAGCTCACTGACGGATTTTTTTGTGCCATCAAGCATCTTTTTGATATTGGCATTTTGCGCAGTCAGCACCGCCATGGTACCGTTGATATCCATTTTAGCAGGCCCGCCCTTGCCTGTATAAGACGTATTGGCAGACGTTTCCTTTGCCGCTGTCGAATCCACCATACTGGTGCCCTCGCCCAGCTTGCTGCTGTCTACATCACGGATAACAGCACGGCGCAGCTTTTTCTCCAGATTAGAGATTTCCGCCATATCTCGCAGCATTCTTTCGTTATCCTGCAACAGCTTCTGCAGCTTTGTCTGCTGCTCAGCCTTATTTTGCTTATACGTAGCATAATCAGCTGCTTCGCTGCGATAATCTGCCAGCTGATGATATAAATAGCCGGCTCCGCCGACTGCTCCTACAAGCACCAGGGCAGTAACAGCAATGCCTGCCTTGAGCTTAGCATACGAAAACTTTACTACCTTGCCATTAGGCAAGCGCAGCTCACATTTCCTTTCCTCCATTATTTTAATTACCTCACTTGAAAAGACCAAAGCGTTGGCCTACTGCCAACAATCTGCGTCCCACAAAGGGCACGTTGTCCAAATCCTCTTTATTCAAACCACCGCAGGCCAGCAGCGCCAATGCATAGACAGGAACAGCTGCCGCCATAGCAAACAGCACGCACCACATACCCATGCTTTCCGTAAGCATCAGCACGCCGTAAATCGCCGCGCCCATAACACCGGAAGCAAAACAGGGGCGGATAATGCTGCCCACAGAGAAGCTATAGCCTGTCAGCTTGTAAATAAAGCCCATATTGATAATCGCTGCCACGGCAAAATCTGCTACCGTCGCCATCGACGCACCACGGATGCCCAGCTCCGGCACAGCAGTAAGATACCAGCTCATAACGATTTTTACAATGCAGGCAATAATCATATTGATTACAGGAATTGCCGTGCGGCCAAGGCCTTGCAGAATACCTGTACTGATCTGATGCATACCTAAAAAGAGAATACCGATGCTCATCGTCTGAATCGCAGGTGCCGCACCGGGAGCGTTATACACAAGCGCCGCAACCTTTTCCGCCAGACAATATAAGCCCATAAAGCACGGGAAGGTAATAATCATCGCTACGCGGAAGGCAATACGGATTTTATCACGGATAGCATCAAAGCTGCTCAGCGCACGAGATTCGGAAATCGACGGCACCAGACTGATGGTCATCGCAGCAGTAAAAATTGTTGCCAGATTAACCAACGGTACAGCCATACCTGTCAGATAGCCAAACAGCTCAGTCGCATGATGAATATCAAAGCCGGCTGCTTCCAGACGCTGCGGCACAATCAGAAGGTCCAGGTTGGCACCTATCGGCAGCATCAGACTGGTCAGAGAAACCGGCAAAGCCAGCTTCAGCAAGCGCTTGATGATATGCCCGGCGCTTTCTACCGGCGCACTGTCATCCTGCTCCGCCATCTCCTTTTGCAGGCGCTGCTTAAGACGGCGATAGAACCACATCAGCACCAAAAGTGCACAGAACGCGCCAACGCCCGCACCCATGCTGGCACCGCCTGCAGCGAACGCCAAACCGTACGGCATAAAGAGGTCGGCAAAAACGAGCATGGTAATAACACGCGTCAGCTGCTCAACAATCTCACTGACTGCCGTCGGCGTCATAATCTGCCAGCCCTGCAGGTAACCGCGGAAGCTTGCCAGAAAGGTTACAAAGAAAACAGCCGGAGCCAAAGCAATAATAGAATAATACGCACGGCTGTCGCGGATGATATGGTTATTAACCAGCCAGTCCGCACCGAAAAACAGTGAAGACGAAAACAAAAGGCCCGTCAACAGCAGCACTCGCAGCGAAACATTAAAGACTCGCTTCGCGCCGCGGTAATCCTTGTTTGCCAGCTTTTCGGAGGTAATAATCGAAATAGCCACCGGCACGCCGGCACTTGATACGGTTATTGCCATCAGATAGATAGGAAAGCCCATCTGATACAGGCCAATGCCCTCGCCACCCAATACACGTGACAAAATAATCCAGTTTAAGGAACCGATAACCTTGACCACAATACTGGAAGCTGTGAGAATTAAGGTTCCCTTTAAAAATTTACTATTCGAAGCTTTATTATCTGCGCTCATAAAATCCCCTTGTTTTATCTATAGTCATACATTATAATTATCCTCTTTTCCGCGCAAATTTACAAGTACTTTTAACAGATTTGTCATAAACACATCACTGCTTTTTGCTTGCATAACTATCTTTATATGCTAAAATTAAGTTAAAAGCAAAATTATGTTGTAAAAGGAGTGATACAAAATGAAATCTACACATGCTTTATTAGCTTTCGGCGCCGCAATCTGCCTTGCTACTACCTGCAGCCTGAGCGCCTATGCTTCTCCGCTGAAGAATTATGACGCAGGCAAGGTTGCTATTGATGCAGGCATTACTCTGCCATCCAGTCTTAAGGGTTACAACTATAAATTCAGCAAATCCAACAGCACCTATCTTGGCGCAACTGTCGGCATCGGCCAAAAAACTGCTTTAAATTACAAATGGAATAATTACAAAGCAGACGAAGCCAAAACCCGCACTCAACAATTCAATCTTATGTATAAGATTCTGCCAGGTATTTCCGCTTACGCAGGTTATCTGAACGCTGATACCTCCAGTGACTTTGGCGGTAAAACCAAAAACTCCGGTCAAATCGGTCTGCAGGCTGCCTATGATATTCCCGCACTCTTCACTGTTTGGGGAAATGTTGGCTACGGCAACAGAAACAGCGGCTATGAAATCGGCATCAGCAAGCCTATTCTGAACAACCTGGAAGTTAATGCTTCTTACTATAATCAGACATTTGATGATGCTTTTGGCGAAGACCTCGACATGAAGGCTAAAGGTGTTAACCTGGGCTTAACTCTCAAATTCTAATTTGTCAGCTATGGCTAACTAAATTAAAATAAAAATTAACGGATAATTATTATTGACAACTGTGGCAGCCTGTGTTATTATATAAGTGTCAAGGGCACACAAGCTGTGCAAGTCAAAAATAAAATTAAGCAATGCAATATAAAAACATGGAGGGAACTAATATGAAAAAATTTGTATGTCAAGTATGTGGTTATGTATATGAAGGCGAAGCTGCTCCGGCAAAATGCCCGCAATGTGGTGCTCCCGCTTCCAAATTCCAGGAAATGGCTGCTGAAATGGGCTGGGCTGCTGAACACGTTGTAGGCATCGCTTCCGACGTTCCTGAAGATATCAAAGCTGACCTGCGCGCTAACTTCAATGGCGAATGCTCCGAAGTTGGTATGTACCTGGCTATGAGCCGCGTAGCTTTCCGCGAAGGCTATCCTGAAATCGGCCTGTACTGGGAAAAAGCTGCTTTCGAAGAAGCTGAACATGCTGCTAAATTTGCAGAACTGCTGGGCGAAGTTGTAACCGACTCCACCAAAAAGAACCTGGAAATGCGTGTAGAAGCTGAAAACGGCGCAACCGCTGGTAAAACCGACCTGGCTAAACGTGCTAAGGCTCTGAACCTGGATGCTATCCATGACACCGTTCATGAAATGGCTCGTGACGAAGCTCGCCACGGCAAAGCTTTCGCAGGCCTGCTGAAAAGATATTTCGGCAAATAATTAACCAATAAAAATTAATAAGACTTAATAAGGCTCCCGCTGAGCAATCTTAACGGATTACAGCGGGAGTTTTTAGTTTTCAACGAATATTTTCGGCGTTTTTTGGAATCATTCCGCTAATCTTCTTATTTCAGGTACTTTCTTATGTTTTTCACACTTAAAAAGCCTTCAATATCTTTATAAATTGCTTCAGATATGATATTATATAAAGGTTAGGAAACATATTTAATGACACTCATTATCACGTTCCTAAAGGTGGTTAATTATATGCTTAATAAAACTAATTTTCATTATCCTGCAATGCTGCGTGTAACGGACAAAAGCTGTGTAATTATCGGTGGCGGCACTGTTGCCGCCCGTAAGCTTGCCACGCTTTTGGACGCCGGTGCCAATGTAACCGTTGTCGCCCCGCTCTTCTGCGACGAAGTCCAAAAACTCGCCTCAGCACAAGGCTGCACACTCATCAAGGATTACTACAAGCCTGAATATCTGCAGAACGCCTTTGTGGTTATTGCCGCCACAGATAATAAGGCCGTAAACAGGCAGATTTCAGATGCTGCTCCCTGCCTTATCAACAATATTACTGAACCGGAGCTGAGTAATTTCACTGTCCCCTCAGCTATCAGCGAAGGTGATATTACCATAGCACTGGCAACAGGCGGTATGCCTGCTTTCACACGCTTGCTGAAAAAGCAGCTGGAGCATATCCTGACACCAGAGCTGGCCGATTTCAACAGCTTTCTGCTACTGCAGAGGGAAGAAGTAAAAAATATCGAAAGTACGCCGCAGGAGCGGACGCAATTCTGGCGCAGTGTTTTGAAACAGGATTTACTAAATTTAGTTATAGCAGGTAAGGCTGCTCAAGCAAAGGAGAAGGTATTAGATGCAGTTAACAGTTTTAGGACTCAATCACAGGACCGCCCCCGTTGAGATCCGTGAACGTTTTAATTTTTCCAATGACAGGGTGGCAAGTATTCTGCGCCGCCTGCGCAATTACGATAATATTCCCGAAGCCATGCTGCTTTCCACCTGCAACCGCACAGAGCTGTACATGGTTATCGAAAATCCGCATGAAGCAATTCCCTTTATCAAATCATTGCTCAAGCATTTAGCAGGTGAACATTACCAAAGCGATTATTTTTACAATCTGAGCGGAACAAAGTGCGTCAAGCATCTGTTCCGTGTAGCATCCAGTCTTGATTCACTGATTGTCGGCGAAGGCCAGATTCTCAGCCAGATTAAAAATGCTTATCAGATTGCCCGCAATAACGGTATGACAGATACAATTCTCAATACCATCATGAATAAGGCAATTGCTGTCGGCAAACGTGTGCGTACCGAAACAAAAATTGCCTACAGCAGCGTATCTGTTTCCAGTGCAGCTGTTGACCTGGCCATCAAAATTTTAGGCGACCTGAGCAAGTCACAGATTTTGGTAGTCGGTGCCGGTCATATGAGCGAGCTCACCGCACAGCATCTGTTGGACAAGGGCGCGCAAACCATCTGCGTCAGCAACCGTCACTATGAAAGAGCTCAGGATCTGGCAGACAAATTCCATGGTACGGCTATTCCCTACCGTGCTATGTTCGAGCATGCCGCCGATGCCGATATTATCATAACTTCTACCGGTGCGCCGCATTACGTGCTTACCGTAGAAAATTTGGGACCGCTGCTGCCCAAGCGCAACGGCAGACCGCTGATTCTGATTGATATTGCCGTTCCGCGTGACGTCGATCCAAGACTTGCCGATGTTGACGGCGTAACCATTTATAACATTGACGATTTGGAAGGCGTTGTTGATACCAATAAAAACTTCCGTGAAAAAGAAGCTCACGTTGCCGAGCAGATTATCAGCGAAGAAATTGGTGCCCTCAAGGAGCGTCTGCGTTATTACACCATGCGCCCTGTTATGGTACAGCTGCATGACAAAATGAATTTCCTGCGCCAGAAAGTTTTAAAGAAGGCCTTCATTAAAATGCCAGAGCTTACCGACCATGAAAAGCGCATTATTGACCTGATGACTCAACGCCTGGAACACAAATTCCTGCGCGAGCCTATGAGGGCTATGAATGCTGTAGCAGGCACCGCAGAGGAAGAACGCTATAAAAAGATGATGTGTGATTTATTTTTATTAAACGAAACCGGAGAGGAGTTTGGTGATGAAAGCAAAATTGACGATTGGGACTAGACAAAGTCTTTTAGCGCTTTGGCAAAGCAATCATATTGCAGCCTTACTGCGCAAGCAATACCCTGAATGTGAGGTTGTACTGAAAAAAATTGTCACCAAAGGCGACCGTATTTTAGACGTACCCCTGGCGCAAATCGGCGGCAAGGGCTTGTTTACCAAAGAAATTGAAGAAGATCTTTTAGACGGTACTGTTGATCTGGCTGTACATAGCCTGAAGGATATGCCTACCGTTCTGCCGGAAGGCCTGTGCCTGACAGCAATTACCGAGCGTGCCAACGTTGGCGATGCTTTCGTCAGCAACAACTATGGCAGCTTCGAAGAACTGCCGCTCGGCGCTGTAGTCGGCACCAGCAGCCTGCGCCGCAAGGCACAGCTGTTAGCTAAGCGTCCGGATTTGGAAATCCGTGACCTGCGCGGCAACGTTGATACCCGCCTGCGTAAGCTGGACGAGGGACTGTACGATGCTATTATTCTGGCAGCTGCAGGCTTAGAGCGTCTGGGGCACGGTGACCGCATCTCCAGCCTGATTCCTGCT
>NZ_FR892793.1:0-65584 GCF_000434895.1 Phascolarctobacterium succinatutens CAG:287 | reverse complement strand
CTGATTCCTGCTGATGTCTGCCTGCCGGCTGTAGGCCAAGGTGCATTGGCAATCGAAGCGCGTACCGCGGATAAAGAAGTACGCGATATGCTGAGCTTCCTAAACGACCTGAACACCAAACAGGCTACCGATGCCGAGCGTGCCTTCTTGGGCTTACTGGAAGGCGGCTGTCAGGTTCCTATCGGCGTACATGCCGACGTTGAGGGTGAAAACATTCGCATTGAAGCAATCATTGCTGCCTTGGACGGCAGCACTATTCTGCGTGATACAATAAACGGCAAGGCTGATGACGCTGTCAGCCTCGGTCAACAGCTTGGCAAAAAAATGCTAGCTGCCGGCGGTCAGGAAATTCTGGCCTCTATTCTTTAAGGAGAGTGACATCATGACAAAACAAGGTAAAGTATATTTAATCGGTGCAGGCCCCGGCGACCCGGGACTTTTGGGACTCAAGGCCAAGGAATGTCTGCAGACTGCAGACGCTGTTGTTTATGACCGTCTGGCAGATCCGCGTATTCTGGCCTTCGCCCGCAAGGACGCAGAAATGGTTTACGTTGGCAAAGCCAGCGCCAACCACACCATGCGCCAGCCCGATATCAACAAGCTGCTGGTAAAGCTGGCTGCCGAAGGTAAGGTTGTAGCACGTTTGAAGGGCGGCGACCCCTTTGTATTCGGCCGCGGTGGCGAAGAAGCCATCGAACTGCGTGAAGCAGGCCTGCCGTTTGAGTTCGTTCCCGGCGTAACCAGTGCTATTGCTGTTGCCGAATATGCCGGTATCCCTGTTACCCATCGTCATGTAGCAACCTCCTTTGCCGTTATTACCGGTCACGAGGATCCTACTAAAGGCGAATCCACCATCCATTGGAAGGGTCTGGCAACCTCTGTTGACACTCTCGTTTTCCTCATGGGTGTAGAAAATATTGAAAAAATCAGCCGTGAGCTCATCGCTAACGGCCGCAGCGCCGACTGCCCGGCTGCCGTTATCCGCTGGGGCACTCATCCCGAACAGCGCACACTGATTACTACCCTTGGCAAAGCTGCCGCTGACGTTAAAGCAACCGGCATGAAGCCGCCTGCTATCTTCCTCGTCGGTGAGGTTGTACGTCTGCGTGAGCAGCTGCAATGGTTTGATAACAAGCCTCTCTTCGGCAAAACCGTTATCGTTACCCGCGCACGTGCACAGGCAAGCGCTCTCACCAAAAAGCTGGAAGCACAGGGTGCCAAGGTTATCGAAGCTCCGGCAATCAAAATCGTTCCGGCAGCAGATTATGCTCCGCTGGATAATGCTATCGCCAACATCAATGACTATAAATGGCTTGTCTTCACCAGCGCTAACGGCGTAGATTACTTCTTCGAGCGTCTGGGTACAGCTAAGAAGGACGCACGTGCCCTGGCTAACGTTAAGTTTGCCGCTATCGGCAGCGCCACCGCTAAGGCTCTGGCAGAGCACGGCCTCACCGCTGACCTCATTCCTTCCGCTTACAAAGCAGAAGAGCTGGCTGAAGCACTGGCTGGCGAAATCACCGCCGGTGACAAAATTCTGCTGGCACGCGCTAAGGTTGCACGCGAAGTATTGCCCGAATCTCTGCGCAAAATCGGTGCCATCGTTGACGTCGTAACTGCTTACGAAACCGTTGCCGACTGCGAAAACAAGAATGAGCTTATCGAAGCTCTAGAAAGCGGCGAAGTAAGCATCGTAACCTTCACCAGCAGCAGCACCGTAACCAACCTGCTGGAGGTTCTCGGCGATAAGAAGGAACTGCTGAACAAGGCTGCTCTGGCTGCCATCGGCCCTGTAACCGCAGATACCCTGAAAAAGCATGGCTATACTCCGGCTATCAATGCCGCTGAATATACAATCGACGGCCTCATGACCGCTATCACAAATTTTTATAATAAATAAGGAAGTGTATCAAGATGAGTATTACCGGTTTTCCTGTATACCGTCCGCGCCGCACACGCGCTACTGAAAATCTGCGTGCAATGATCCGTGAAACCGAGGTTTCCGTAAAGGACTTAATCTATCCGCTTTTCGTCGTTCCTAGCGAAAACGTTAAACATGAAATCGAATCTCTGCCCGGCAACTACCACTGGTCCCTCGACCGCGTTATGGAATGTGTTGACGAAGTTGTAGAGCTGGGTATTCCCGCTGTCCTGCTCTTCGGCGTACCGTCCTACAAGGATGCTGTCGGCAGCAGCGGCTGGGATATGAACGAGCCTGTACAGCAGGCCTGCAAGCTGATTAAAGCAAAATATCCTGAGCTGGTTATCATTACCGACGTCTGCCTGTGCGAATACACCGAGCATGGTCATTGCGGCGTGCTGCAAAACGGCTGCACCGTCAACAACGATGAAACCTTGCCGCTGCTGGCTAAGGTTGCTGTTTCCCATGCTCAGGCCGGTGCTGACATGATTGCTCCTTCCAACATGATGGACGGTTATGTTAAGGCTATCCGCGAAGCACTGGATGCAGCTGACTTCAACCATATTCCTATCATGGCTTATTCCGCAAAATTTGCTTCCGCATATTACGGTCCCTTCCGCGCCGCAGCAGACTCTGCTCCGTCCGCAGGCGACCGCAAAGGCTACCAGATGGACCCCGCCAACAGTGACGAGGCTCTGCGCGAGGTTGCTCTGGATATTGAAGAAGGCGCAGACATCGTCATGGTTAAACCGGCTCTGGCCTTCCTCGACGTTGTACAACGTGTACACGAAACCTTCAACCGTCCGCTGTGTGTTTATAATGTCAGCGGCGAATACGCTATGGTTAAAGCTGCAGCCGAAAAAGGCTGGATTGACGAAAAACGTATCGTTATGGAAACCATGCTGGGCTTCAAGCGTGCCGGTGCCAAAATGATTATTACCTACCATGCGCTTGATGTAGCAAAATGGCTGCAAGGCAAATAAGGAGATATAACAATGGAACATACAAAATCTCAGGCTGCTTTTGAGGAAGCACGCCAATATATCCCTGGCGGCGTAAACAGCCCCGTGCGCTCCTTCCGCAGTGTCGGCGGGGGTACGGCCGGTGAGTTCGTGCGGCGGGGTTACCCCGCCGTTCATTTCCGGCGGCAAGGGCAGCAAAATCTATGACATCGACGGCAACGAATACATCGACTACGTTATGTCCTACGGTCCGCTGCTCATGGGCCATGTACCCGACTGCGTAACCGACGCTATCAAGGCTGCAGCTGAAAAGGGCACCTCCTACGGCGCTCCGACCATTGCCGAAACCGAGCTGGCAAAATTAATCTGCCACCTTGTTCCGTCCATGGATATGGTCCGCATGGTCAACAGCGGTACCGAAGCAACCATGAGCGCTCTGCGCTTAGCACGCGCCTACACCGGCCGTGACTGCATCATCAAATTCATCGGCTGCTACCATGGTCACCATGACAGCCTGCTTGTTAAGGCAGGCAGCGGTGGTGCTACCTTCGGCGTACCTGACAGCCCGGGCGTACCCAAGGCAGTAGCAGCAACCACTATTACTGTACCGTTCAACGACCTGCCTGCTCTGGAAAAGGTTTTTGCCGAACGCGGCGAAGAAATCGCCTGCGTTATCATGGAGCCTACTCCGGGCAACATGGGCCTTGTACTTCCGCACGAAGGCTTCCTGGAAGGCGTGCGTGCGATCACTAAAAAGTATGGTGCTCTCCTCATCTGTGATGAGGTTATGAGCGGCTTCCGCAGCGCTCAGGGCGGCAGCCAGTCCCTCTATGACATCGATCCCGATATCACCTGCCTCGGCAAGGTAATCGGCGGCGGTCTGCCTGTTGCTGCTTACGGCGGCAAGCGCGAAATCATGCAGATGGTTTCCCCGGCTGGCCCGATGTATCAGGCCGGTACCTTAAGCGGTAACCCGCTGGCTATGGCTGCAGGTATTGCCGCGCTCACCTACATGGAGCAGAACGACGTCTGCAACCGCGCAGAAAGCCTTTGCGCTATTCTGACCGGTGGCTTGGAAAAGGCAGCGGCTAAGGCCGGTGTACCTGTACAAATTCATCGCCTCGGCAGCATGTTCACCGTTTTCTTCAGCGATAAACCGGTAACTGATTTTGACAGTGCTGCAGCCAGCGATCTGGAAGCATTCAAAATCTACTTCCACTCCATGCTGGAGCAGGGCATTTACCTGCCGCCGTCTCAGTTTGAAACAAACTTTGTTTCCGTTGCTCATAGTCCCGAAGATTTACAAAAGACTATCGACGCAGCAGAAGTTGCCTTCGCTGAGGTTGCCAAAGCAAGAAAATAACAGTTAAAGCATTATAAAAAAATAAGCGTGCAGGCTTGCACAAGCTGACATTCGTCAGCTGCAAGCCTGCACGCTTTTAGTTTTTAAATTTTAAAATCTCATCTTAGCCACGAATCAGTTTAATAGAAGGTACTGCCGCTCTGACAAATTTCCACAGCAGCACGGAAATACTGCAATCCATAACCGAATGCAAAACGGTACCCGCACCCACCAGCACGATAACGCTCATTATAAAGCCATTGGACAGCTGCTCCGGCGTAAACATATAACCGCTGAAGAAGAAAGGCGCTACCACAAGCACCTCACCCAGAGCATGCAATACGGCAAGCCCCAGATTCAGACCGATACCGGCCACAAAGCTCTCCATAATATTCGGATAGCGCCTAATAATTAATGCACCGACCAGAGCGAAAATGATATGGGTTGCTGAACGCGCAGCGATAATCAGGGGTGTGGTTACGAAAAAGCCCATCGTTGTACCAAGGCAGACAGCAGCTGCCACCTTAGGCGAAATAAACATTGCCAAAAAGATTGCCACATGCGCACCCAAAGTAAAGGACATCGGTCCGATAATCACCTTCGGCATAACCATAGGTACAACCAAGCCTATAGCGCACAGTACACCGGCGAGAACAAGTTGATAAATATTTTTATGTTCCAACACTATTTCCTCCCAATCAAGTATTAGCTAGTGATTATAGCACTATTTGAGATAACTTACAAGTACTATGTAAAAATGATTTTTTTAATACTATGTTATTCACTTCTCCCGGTGGATTTATCCCGATAATTTTCCACTTATCCCCAGTTTTTCACAAAAGTTATCCACAATGTGCATAACTTTTGTGGATTGGTGGATAAAAGCTGTGCATACCCTTTATAAAAATCTGCCTATCCATAAACTCTTCCGTCTTCTGCTTATTATTCTGCTAACCAAACCTTCTCGATTTGACTTATTATCCATAATAGCATATAATTTAAGTAGGTTTACAGATAATTACCGAGTTTAACTCAAAGGTGGAGAATCAATGAAAATATCAACAAAAGGACGCTATGCCCTGCGCATGATGCTGGATCTGGCAGAGCATCAGCAGGATGGCTTTGTTGCCCTCAAGGACATTGCGGCAAGACAAAATATTTCCAAAAAATATCTGGAGCAGATTGTTCCTATTCTGAATAAATCAAACTTCCTGCAGGCCAACCGTGGCTTTCAGGGCGGTTACCGTCTGGTAAACGCACCGCGTGAGTATACTGTCGGCAGCATTCTGCGCCTGACAGAAGGCAACCTTACACCGGTAGCCTGTCTGGACTTTAACCCTGTAGGCTGCGAGCGCCGCAACGAATGCATTACCTTACCGCTGTGGCAGGGACTGAACAAGGTTATTGCGGATTACCTGGATAACATCACTCTGCAGGATATTCTTGACAATTACAAAGCGCGCAGCATTGATAATTATTCCATTTGAAACGGCGGGCACATTAAAAATTTCTTCTATTTGCCCCCACCCGCCGGTTTCATAAAGCCGGCGGTTTTTTCCTCTCCAAATAAAAGAAAGCAGTCCGCGCGGACTGCTTTCTTTTGGTTAGGAAATGGGATGTGATATGTATTTTATCTGCTTATTCAGCAAATAACGGAGTGGAGAGATAACGCTCGCCGGTATCAGGCAACAACGCTACGATAACCTTGCCCTTGTTTTCCGGACGTTTTGCCAGCACAGTTGCCGCATATACGGCAGCACCGGAGGAAATACCTACCAGCACGCCTTCCTTATGGGCAATAGCGCGACCAGTTCTAAAGGCATCCTCGTTTTCAACAGCAATAATTTCATCATAAACCTTGGTATCCAGGGTATCCGGCACAAAGCCTGCGCCAATGCCCTGAATTTTATGCGGACCGGCAACGCCCTTAGAAAGCACTGGGGAACCAGCAGGCTCTACAGCAACAACCTTCACATTGGGATTTTGGGATTTCAGGTATTCGCCTACACCGGAAACAGTACCGCCGGTACCTACGCCGGCAACAAAGATATCAACCTTGCCTTCGGTATCCTGCCAGATTTCCGGACCAGTAGATGCTCTGTGGGTTGCAGGGTTAGCGGGATTGGTGAACTGGCTGGGAATAAAGCTGTTTGGAGTGCTTTCCGCCAGCTCCTGAGCTTTGGCAATAGCACCTTTCATGCCCTTAGCGCCGTCAGTCAGTACCAGCTGTGCGCCATAAGCCTTCAGCAGATTACGACGTTCAACGCTCATGGTTTCAGGCATAGTCAAAATAATTTTGTAGCCGCGGGCAGCAGCTACGGATGCCAGACCGATACCGGTATTGCCGCTGGTGGGTTCAATAATAGTAGCCCCCGGCTTAAGAACACCCTTAGCCTCTGCATCATCAATCATTGCTTTGGCAATTCTATCTTTGACGCTGCCGGCGGGATTGAAATATTCCAGCTTGCCCAGAATCTTTGCTTCCAGCTTGTTTTCAGCTTCGTAGTTTTTCAGCTCCAGCAGCGGAGTGCCACCAATCAAATCAGTAATGCTAGTATAAATTGCCATAATAAATCGCTCCTTTATCTTTCTATATCAGTAATTTTCTTCGTTCGATTTTTTCTTTATATCAACAAATAACCAAAGTCAACATCGCGTATTAAAATGTAAGCTCCTCATCGGCAAAATCCCTCATTTTCTCTGTTTTGTAATCTCTAGTAATCATAGTTGATTTATAGGTATTATTATACTGATTTTTTTTGGCCTGTCAACAAAAAGAATTAAAATTTTCTTCGCTTGACAAAAAAGCAGTCGTACTGTACCATATGAAACATATTAAGACAGTAGGAATTGAATTTTACTCAAAATACGCCGCAAAAAGATGATGACTCTGTAAATCTCACGTCGGTAAGCGTATAATATAAAAGTAAAAGCAGGATTTCCGCTATTGAAGGAGAATGTTTTACTATTATGAAGCAATTTATCTATGCAGATAATGCAGCTACAACTAAAATGAGTGACGTTGCCGTCAAGGCAATGCTGCCCTATCTTCAGGAAATATATGCCAATGCTTCCAGCGTGCACCTTTTAGGTCAGCGCAGTGCAGCAGCTTTGTTTAGCGCACGGCAGCAGGTGGCACAGGTACTTAACTGTGCGCCGAAGGAAGTTTTCTTTACCTCCGGCGGCAGCGAAGCCGATAACCAGGCGCTTATCAGCGCCGCAGCTATTGGCAAAAAGCAGGGCAAATGCCATATCGTCAGCACTGCTATGGAGCATCACGCTATTTTGCATACGCTTGAAGCGTTGGAAGCACAAGGCTTTACAGTGACGCTGCTGCGTCCGCAGGCTGACGGCATCGTCACCGCTACGCAGGTAGCAGAAGCTATTACAGATACCACCTGTCTTGTTTCCGTCATGTACGCCAACAACGAAACAGGTGCCATCCAGCCTATACGTGAAATCGGAGCGCTCTGCCGCAAGCACGGCGTGCTTTTCCATACTGACGCCGTGCAGGCCGCAGGACATCTTACTATTGACGTACAGCGCGATAACATCGATATGCTTTCGCTTTCCGCGCACAAATTCCATGGACCGAAGGGCATCGGCCTTTTATTCGCCAAGAGCAATATTCAGCTTACAAGTCTTATCCGCGGCGGCGGTCAGGAGCGCGGCAAGCGTGCCGGTACCGAAAACCTTCCCGGTATCATCGGTCTTGCCGCAGCGCTTAAAGATGCACAGGAGCATATGCAGGCAAACACTGCTTATATCACAGCCCTGCGCGATGCTCTGCGCAACGGCTTAGATAAAATTGACAGCGCCAGCTTCAACGGCAGCCGTGAGCATTGCCTGCCCGGTACTGTCAACTACAGCTTTCAGGGAGTAAACGGCGAAATACTGCTTTCGCTGCTTTCCAACGAAGGTATCTGCTGCTCGTCCGGCTCTGCCTGCTCCGCAGGCTCGCTCGAACCCAGCCATGTACTGCTCGCCCTCGGCCTGAGCCACGAAACAGCACAAAGCGCTCTGCGCTTTTCGCTGTGCGAATACAATACTATGGACGAAGTCCAAACAATTATAACTAAGGTTACAGAAGCTGTAAACCGCTTACGGAGGTAAAATTATGCTGTCAACAGCTGCCAATTTAATAAAAAAGCTCGCCTGTGAGCATGACCTGAGCGACGCAGAGCTGTTGACGCTGATAACAAGTACTGAACCTGACATCAACAAGCTGCTCGCCTGCGAAGCAGATAAACTCCGCCGTCAATATTACGGCGACAAGGTCTATATCCGTGGTCTGATTGAATTCACCAATTACTGCAAAAACAACTGCTACTACTGCGGTATCCGCGCCGGCAACAGCCTTGCGGAACGCTACCGCCTGACGCAGGAGAAAATCCTGGCCTGCTGCGCCGAAGGCTATAGGCTCGGCTTCCGCACCTTCGTGCTGCAGGGTGGCGAGGATGCGTATTATACGGATGACAAAATCTGCGCTATCGTCAGCGCTATCCGCAAGCAGCATCCGGACTGCGCCATTACGCTGTCCATCGGCGAAAAAAGCCGAGCCAGCTATCAGGCCTACTTCGATGCAGGCGCCAACCGTTATCTGCTGCGCCACGAAACAGCGGATGCGGAGCATTACGCCAAGCTACATCCCGACTGCATGAGCCTGGAAAACCGCAAGCGCTGCCTGTTTGACCTCAAGGAAATCGGTTATCAGGTTGGTTCCGGCTTCATGGTAGGCTCCCCCTACCAGACGCCACAAAACCTTGTCAGCGACCTGCGCTTTCTGCAAAAGCTGCAGCCTGATATGATAGGCATAGGTCCTTACATTACGCATGAACACACACCGTTTAAGGATATGGCAAGCGGTACTTTAGAGCAGACGTTGCGCCTGCTGTCTATCCTGCGACTGCTCTTCCCTTACGCACTGCTGCCTTCGACAACAGCGCTCGGCACCATCCATCCCAACGGACGCGAGCTGGGGCTGCAGGCCGGCGGCAACGTCGTAATGCCTAACCTTTCGCCTGTAGGAGTACGCAAAAAATACGAGCTGTACGCCAACAAAATCTGCACCGGCGAGGAGGCAGCCCAATGCCGTGGCTGTCTGGAAGCACGCGTAAAAACGGCAGGCTATAACATTGTAACCGACAGAGGCGATGTACGCCGCACTTTAGATAAACCAGAAGGAGAAAAATTATGAACAAGAAAGCACTAATCGCTATGAGCGGCGGCGTTGATTCCAGCGTTTCCGCATTGATGATGCTGGAGCAGGGCTACGAATGCACCGGTGTAACCATGAAGCTTTTTGCCAACGAGGATATCGGTGTTTCCAAAGCCAACAGCTGCTGCTCCATTGATGATGTAGCAGATGCCCGCAGCGTAGCAACCAGCCTTGGTATGCCTTATTACGTTTTCAACTTTGCTGACCGCTTCGAGCGCGACGTTATCGACCGTTTCGTAGACGCCTACGTTAACGGCAGAACGCCTAACCCCTGCATTGACTGTAACCGCTATCTGAAATTCGACCAGCTCTTCGTACGCGCACAGGAGCTTGGCTGTGATTACGTTGTCACCGGCCACTATGCGCAAATCAGCTATGATGAAGCCAAAGGCCGCTATCTGCTGCGCAAGGCAGTTGACCCTCTGAAGGACCAGAGCTATGTGCTTTATTCGCTCACACAGGAGCAGCTAGCACACGCTATGTTCCCTCTCGGAGGTCTGCATAAGACACAGGTACGCGAAATTGCCGAAAAGCATGGCTTCGTCAACGCTCAAAAGCATGACAGTCAGGATATCTGCTTTATCCAGACCGGCACCTACGCTGATTTTATCGAAGCACGCCTGGGCAGAAAATTTAAGCCCGGCAACTTTGTAGACGAAGCAGGCAACGTGCTTGGCAGACACAAGGGTATTATCCATTACACCGTAGGCCAGCGCAAAGGCCTTGGTCTGGCACTGCCGCAGCCTATGTACGTTAAAGAGATTGACACCAAGAACAATGCTGTTATCCTCACAACAAACGAGGGACTGTTTACCAAAAACGTTACAGCCAAGAACATCAACCTTATCGACTGCGACGCTATCACCGAACCGCGCCGCGTGAAAGCACGCATCCGTTACCATCAGCAGGAGCAATGGGCAACCGTTACCCAGCCTGACGCAGATACGCTGCAGCTCGTTTTCGACGAGCCTCAGCGCGCTATCACCAAAGGCCAGTCCGTTGTTATGTATGACGGTGACGTAGTTGTCGGCGGCGGCACAATCGTATAATACCCTGCAAATTAAAAGCATCAGTTGCGACAATAATTGTAGCAACTGATGCTCTTTTATTATACTCGTTCTGAATGAGTAATAATTTTACCAGTTGTCAGCAAAACCTTTTTAAGCATGATTAATATTTTCTTTATATATACATTGTTAACACTGACTCTATATGATAGAATATAAACAGGCAGATATAAAGCGAAACAATATTTTTATACCGCTCTAAAATAAGTTTGCCAGAAGTAAGGAGGAATAATATGAAATCATTAAAAGGCACCAAAACCGAAAAGAACCTGTTGGAGGCATTTGCTGGCGAATCCATGGCACGCAACAAATACACCTGGTTTGGTATTGTAGCCCGCAAAGCAGGCTATGATCAAATCGCTGAATTATTTGAGAAAACCGCTAATAATGAAAAAGCTCACGCTTATATGTGGTTCAAGGAATTAGACCAGTTAGGCGATACTGCAGCTAACCTTTTAGCAGCAGCTGAAGGCGAAAACCATGAATGGACCGATATGTATGTAAAAATGGCACAAGAAGCTGAGGAAGAAGGTTTCCCTGAAATCGCAGCAAAAATGCGCGGTGTTGCAGCTATCGAAAAACGTCATGAAGAACGCTATCGTAAACTCTTACAAAACATCGAAGAAATGAAGGTTTTCAGCAAAGACAGCGGCCTGACCATTTGGGAATGCCGCAACTGTGGTCATATTGTAGTCGGCCCCAGCGCTCCGGAAGTTTGCCCTGTCTGCGCTCATCCGCAAGGTTTCTTTGAAGTACATATGGATAACTTCTAAGCTTATACATCTCCCCAAATGCATAAGAGAAAGTAGAAAAGTGTAGCGTAAAATTTACGTTGCACTTTTTCTTTATTTCCGTTTCAAAACCAATACGCAAATGAAACGCAAATTTTTACGTTTCATTTCTAATACAACGTAAAAGAGGCGTGCAAATTATGCATGGCTCTAATTTCTTATAATGAATTTTTAGGTTAAGGAATATTTTGTACCCCTACCCTTGCCACCTTTAACAAGCTTATTTTTCTCCACTAAGCTGTTCAATAATCTAATAGTTTTAGCTCTACTAAAGCCTGTTATAGCTGAAACATCAGAGCTTGCCAAAACTAAATTAGCGGCAAATACTTCTAAAACTGCTTGCTCATCCACAGCAAGCGGAAGTTGATACTCCACGCTAGGCAAAGTAACCATTACTGCATTGTCACTTATAGCAAAATTCGGTTTCACGTCAGCGTTCCTGTATGCTTCTAAAATTCTACGCACTCCTGTACCAAAGATTTCTACATATTTTAATCCGAAGAACACATTGCCTAAAGTAGGATTACGTAAAACAGATACATACCCCTTCAAATATTCTTCCTTGCTAACACCTAATGGTAAGCCACCAGGAGAAACTATTTCTATTTTATCAGTATACATCAATACTCTTATATTAGCATTGATATCCCAAGTGCGATGTACTAAAGCATTAGCTAATGCCTCACGAAATGCCCTTTCAGGAATCTGTTCCTTAGTAATTCGTTCAGCGCCCTTTATCAGTTCATATACGTAATAACGCCTGAATAGCTTTATCGCCTTAGCAAATTGCTCAATAACTGATACATTCTTAATGAGCTCCCTATCTAAAATCACATCATTACTGCTACCAAATTTAGCAATATCAATGCCCGGGAAGCTGTTAGTATCTGCCAAAAGTTCTCCGGCATTGTTGAATCTGTCCTTGCTGTAATATAAATTCAAGGTTCTGCATATATCTTTTGTCAGCTTCTTAATGCCAAGCTTAGCCTGCAATTCCTTTTCTAAAATAGTAAACCTTAATTCGCTATTTCCAGCAGGAAGTTCATCATAATATTTTCCCGTACCAAGTAAAGTCAAACGATTCAATTCACCTCTATCAACCTCTATGGTAGAAGTATCATTACGTTTATAGGCCTTTCCCTTGTACAAATACGGTTTGTCCAGACCTTCAGAAACCTTTAAAGCTATAGTATTATTTTGAGAATTAATTCTCAGTGTAAAACCAGGCTTTGGCGAAATGCTGTCATTGATACGATTTTCTAAATCAAGGCATACCTTTTCAGGATTATTTATACCGCAAGGAGTTCCGTCATCCCTTACGCCAAATAAAATTTCTCCAGCGCCATAATTAGCATAAGCACTGACTGTTTTCAGAAATGTATTGGTGACTTCAGACTTAAATTCCAGGCTTTTAGTTTCTTTCATCTGTTACACCTCCCTATCACTATTAAATAAATTGTAGCAGAACTCAGCAGTAAGCGCAACGTATTTTTTACGTTTTATTTTCGTTCCACTTTCATCTCATTTTTAGTTTCAAAGCCAATACGCAAACGAAACGCAAATCTTTACGTTTCATTTCTGTTGCAACGAAAAAGAGCCGTGCCTGCGCACGACTCTTTTTTATTGCTTATTCAGCTTAACTTACCAATGATATTTTTCGCCTCTGCTGATTTTAAAAGCACGGTAAATCTGCTCAATCAGCAATAAACGTATCATCTGATGCGTAAAGGTCATTTTAGAAAAGCTCAGCGCCAAATCGGCACGCTTACGCAACGCATCAGTATAGCCAAAGGCACCGCCAATCACTCTTAAGTATCGCCAAACCCCCCGCCAATCACGAAGGTGATATGGCTGTTGCCGGCAAGCGCCAGCTCGTCCAGCTTTGCCGCCAAATCCGGGCTGCTCAGCTGCTTGCCGATGACATCTAGCAAAATCACATAGGAGTTTGCCGGAATAATTGCCAGCAGGCGTTGCGTTTCACGCTCCAGCACCTGCTGCTTTTCCGCAGGGGAGGGATTATCGGGCATACGCTCTTCGTTAATTGCCAGCGTTTCCAGCTTGCAGAAGGGCGTCAGCCTTTTGCTGAATTCCTCTATCCCCGCAGTAAGATATTTTTCTTTAATTTTGCCTACACAGGCTATCGTTATCTTCAATTGCCATAATCCTTCGGAACCTCTTCCAAGACCACAGTTCTGCTTTCTCTCTGACCGTTACGCATAATAGTTACTTCGGCTCTGTCGCCTACCTTGCATTTAGAGAGAGCAGTACGCAGGTCAACGGCAGTCTTAACTTTGCTGCCATTAAAGCTCAGGAGAATATCGCCGGGGCGGATATCAGCCTTCGCTGCCGGACTGCCGGGAACAACCTTAACGAGGAAGATACCGCCGTGCAGGTTGATTTCAAAGCCATAGCGGTTAGCAATTTCCTGATCCATCAGCGAAGCGCCCAGATAAGGTCTTGCAATGCGTCCACGCTCTGCCAGCTCCTGCAGAATCGGTTTAGCTGTGTTGATAGGAATAGCAAAGCCAATGCCTTCAACACCGCTTACAGCAACCTTAGCACTGTTGATGCCTACTACCTCGCCGTCAGCATTTACCAAAGCACCGCCACTGTTACCGGGGTTGATTGCCGCATCAGTCTGAATCAGGTTGAACTTACGCTCGCCTACTTCAATGCTGCGGTTCAATGCACTGATAACGCCTGCGGTTACACTGCCGCGGAATTCCAGTCCCAGCGGGTTGCCGATAGCAATTGCCGGTTCTCCGACCTGCAGTGTATCGCTGTCACCAAAGGTGGCAACGGTAAGGTTATCCGCATCAATTTTTACTACAGCCAAATCGGTTACAGCATCGGCACCCAGTACCTTGCCTTTAACGGTACGTCCGTCAGGCAGGCTGACGATGATTTCCGATGCACCCTCAACTACGTGGTTGTTGGTTGCAATATAGCCGGCCTTGTCATAAATAACGCCGCTGCCTGTACCACGCTCCATCAGCTGCGTGCGGTTGAAGAAGTCGCGCACATAAGCCTTGTTGGTGATACCTACGACAGCAGGACCAACCTTCTTGGCGGCAGCTACAATCGGTGTATTGCGCGCTGCGCTCAGCTGCTGCTCAGTCTTGGCAGCAGGCTTTTCATGTACTGCGGCGGAGGTTTTATTGTCGCCGCAGCCGGCAACAAGAATTGCCGCACCCAAAAGGCCACAGACAAAAATATTAGCTGATTTTTTCCAGATACTCTTGTTCATCTGTATCCACTCCTTATTTTAAATCTAAGACTGCCGGCAGCGGACTGTCTGCTACTACCCTGTTCTGAGCAGCCACAAAAAGCTCTATTTCCTGCAGGCGGTTATTATCATGTAAAATATTCTGCACCGTATCCTGCGCCAGCTGCGGCAGGTTATTGTGCTCACTCAGGTGCGCCAGCACGATATGCTCCGGCAGACGTTCAAGCTCCGTCAGAAAATGTCCGGCGGTATCATTGGATAAATGTCCCAGCGTACTTAAAATACGCTGCTTCAGATGACGCGGATATGGACCATTTTTCAGCATTTCCACATCATGATTGGCTTCGAGCACCAAAGCACTGCTGCCGGCAACCGCCTCACGGATGGTATCGGTCACAAAACCCGCATCCGTAAGATATGTGCACTTAGAGCCGTTGCTGCGGCTCGTAAAGGTATATCCGTGCGGGTCAACGGCATCATGCGGAATACTGAAGCTTTGCACCTCCAGATCACCGCAAAGCAGACGGTTATTATCAATAAGACGGCAATTCTGGCGCACCAGACTGCTGTCCTTGGCTAATATTGCACGCCAGGTAAGCGCACTGCTATATACAGGCACCTGATAATTTTTTAAAAAGGTTGCCAGCCCGCGGACATGGTCGACATGCTCATGTGTAATAAACACGCCGTCCAGCTCGTTTACGCTGACGCCTATTTCCTTCATTCTCGTTGTCAACGCTCTGCAGCTGATACCTATATCAACCAAAAAGCGTTGCTTTGCTGTGCTTATCAAAGCGGCATTTCCCTTGCTGCCGCTGGCCAGCATCACAATCTGAAAGTCGTTTAGCACAACGCCTTCACTCCTATCAATATAACATCTTTATTATAGCAAATTCACTAACTGCTATTGTGGCATTTTGGTAAAAATAACGCTACAAAAATCTGACATAATTACCCAATATATAAAGAAAAGTGTACCAACCAACTAGAGAATCGGTACACTTCTTTATAGTTTAATGCATCGTAGAACACTTCGGACACAAGCCAAAGAAATAGAACTGACGGCGGCTGATAGTATAACCGCTCTGCTTTTCTACATCCTGTGTCAGCTGCAGCTTAACGCCGTCATCCATCAGCGCATCGTCTACCGCACCGCATTTCAAGCAGCGCAGATGATAATGCTCGCTGATATCAGCATCATAACGGAAGCTGTCCTCACCCGTATTCAGAATCTGAATAACGTTGATATCGTGCAGAATCTCTACAGTTTTATACACCGTAGCAAAGCTCATAGCAGGAAACTTCGGCTGCAGCTTATTGAACAGCATCTCTGCATTCGGATGCCATGTTTCATCAGCCAAGGCTTCATAAACAGCAAGTCTTTGAGGGGTGACCTTATAGCCACGCTCGCGCAACAGGTTGGTTAATTCCTGACTTGTAAGCATATTCATCACTCCATTGCCAACAGAATCGGATACAGCGGTTGTCCTCCGTAAAAGGTTTCAACCTCCCATTCATCATTCAGCTCTTCCACTTCAGCTGCCAGCTTTTCAGCCTGCTTTTCAGTTACATCGGCACCATAATATAAGCTGATCAGTTCATAATCCCCATCTGTCAGCATCTTCTGCAGCACTTCCTCCATGCTGCTGCCGTTGCAAACAATTTTATCGTTTAAGATACCAAGATAATCGCCCTCATGGATAGCAATACCGTTTACTACGCTGTCGCGTACAGCTACGGTAATACTGCCGCTGGCTGTTTCCTTGGCTTCCTTGGTCATAATAACAGTGTTTTCGTCCATGCTGCGTGTTGCATCAAAATGCAGCAGTGCGGACAATCCTTGCGCCATATTGGTAGTAGGAACATAGGCTACCTTGGAATTACCCAGCAGCTTACGCACCTGCTCAGCCGCCAAAACAATATTCTTATTGTTCGGCAGAATAATGTACTGCTCGCAGGTACCGTTTTCAATAGCATTGACAAACTCCTCAACCGGAGGATTCATGCTCTGACCGCCGCTGATAATCTCTGCAGCACCCATTTCATGCATAATCTTGGCAATGCCGTCACCGGCTGCAACAGTAAGCACACCAACGCCATGCTTTACCGGTTGAATATCCTCGGCAGTAAAGAGACGGTTTTCGTGCTGGTCACGCATATTTTCTATTTTGATATCATGCAGTGTTCCCCAGGTCTGCGCCATATTAAGCGCATCACCGGGATGCTTGGTATGGATATGCACTTTTACAATATCCTCTACCACTGCTACAATCATAGAATTGCCCATGCCCTCCAAGGCCTTGCTGACGGTCTGCTTATCAACATCAGCATCCTTGACGATAAATTCGGTGCAATAAGGATATTCCAAATCAAGCGGCTCGCCCTTTTGAATCTGTACCTTGGCACGCGGTGTAACATCCAGCACTTCGCAATTCTGACCGCGCAGGCCTGCCAGACAGCCCTCGAAAAAGACAATCAGGCCTTGACCGCCGGCATCAACAACACCGGCTGCCTTCAGTGCAGGCAACAGCTCCGGAGTTCTTGCAAGCTCTTCCTTGCCGCTGCGGATAGCCTCCAGCAGTACTTCCTCCAGGCTAACGTTGCCACGGACAGCATTATAAGCACCCTTGGCCATGCCGCGGGCTACTGTCAGAATAGTACCTTCTACCGGTTTGGATACACTGCGGTAAGCATATAAAATACCAAACTGGAAAGCCTTGCCGATTTCTGTATTGTTCAGCGTCTTTTTACCGGCAACACCCTTGCCGATACCACGCAGCAGCTGCGATAAAATTACGCCGGAATTGCCACGTGCACCCATAATAGCGCTGCGGGCAGCTGCGGCACCGATTTCGCCGGCCTCAGCCTCATCGCTCATTGCGCTGATAGCCTTCGCCACGGACGCCATAGTATGCATCATATTAGTACCGGTATCGCCATCCGGTACCGGAAATACATTTAAATCATTAATAGCTTCAAAATTCTTTTCAAAGCTATGGTAAGCACCCAGCAGCATATCCTTCAGCTGCTTGCCGGTAATTACCTTGCTATTATTCATCTAAACCCCACACCTTTCCTTTCAGGCTTTGCGACGGACAAATACACCGATAGCACCGGGTCCGAGATGAGCAGCCAAAACGGTGCCGATACCTGTAAGCATAGTCGGTACATTTGGGAACAATCCCTGCAACTGCTGTTTCAAATCCTCTGCATCTGCCAAAGCCTCTGCATGAGCGACGAAAATTGCTTCAATGGGTGCCTTTTCAGCAGCCATCTCAACCATGCGCTTCATAACCTTTTTACGGGTACGGCACTTGTCCGCAACTTCCAGTCTGCCCTCTTTATCTAAGTGCACAATAGGGCGAATACCAAAAATACTTCCTATCAAAGCGCCAACTGCGCCAATGCGTCCACCCTTTTGCAAATAGTCTAATGTATTTACACTGAAAAATGTTTCTGTACGCGCAACCATCTCACGCGCCATTTTTTCGGCCTCGTCAATATCCATGCCTGCAGCTGTATGCTTCAGTACTTCCATCGCAATGCCGCTGATAGGGCAGGCAGCAGTCTTGCTATCGATTACACGGATATCCGCACCCTTTATATCATCCATTACCTGACGCGCAGCAACGCAGGCGGTCTGATAGGTACCGCTTAGTACGCTGTCTATTGTCAGCATAATAACCTTTTTGCCTTTCTGAGCAAGCTTGGTAAAAAGCTCCACTACAACACCGATAGGCGGCTGTGAAGTAATCGGCAGCTTGCCGGTTGCGTCTACCATACCGAACAATTCTGCCAACGAGCGTTCCCCGTCCTGCCATTCTAAATCTCCATGACGGATAATCAACCTCAGGATATGGCAACGGGGATCATCCTTCAAAGCTGTTTCATCTGCTGCCGAAATGCTATCTACGACAACATGTATTTCATCGTGCATATAAGCCTCCTGTTAGTTATGAATATTCTCTATATAAGTTATATCCGTTCCTCTCCCATATTATATTATATTGTACCATATTCTGAAAACTATTGCTACATTGACTATGGCTAACTGACAATATTTCCAAAAGTGAATACTAAATTTCTAAAAAGGCTAAAAAAAAAAGCCCTTACGAAGAAGGGCCAAATGAGGGGCTGTTTTGATGTTCTTAGTATACCATCTTTGTATACAAAATGCAAGAGTTTTTTGTAAATTTTTTTACGTTAAATAACGAAACTGTCCACGAGCTTCAGAAGCACCTTCTGATTCGTGGACAGCTCTCTTATTGATTATCAAGCTTATTTGAAGTCTGCGCCCAGCATAACAACACCATCGCAGTCAGCAGCACCGTCGCGGCTGATGCGCATCTGGTGCGCAAAGGGAACGTTGGAAAGACGATTGACAACAGCACCATTATTAGTCGTAGAAATAACAATTGTATTGGCAATTACATCACCACTGCCGCCGCTGATAACCTCAAAGCCTGCATTGCGCAAGCGCGCAGCAGCATCTGCGCCTGCTGTCTTGCTGCCGCTGCAGTTAACAAGACGTACAACTCCGCGGCTTTCGGAGGAAGCTTCTTGGGAAGCAGTATTTTTACCTGCATCCTTGTCTTTATCAGCTTGCTTCTTCTTTTCTTCCTTCGCTTTTTCTTCTTTCTTAGCCTTCAGTTCCTTTTCTTCCTTGACAGCTTCCTTGTTTTCTTCGCTGTCATCACCCTTTTCTACCTTTTCCACAGCGTTGTTGTATTCCTTCTCCATCAGCTCAGCTGCAGATTTATAGTGCTCCGTCATAGTTGCACCCTGCATCTTGACCATCAGCTCACGCAGGTCGGTAATATCCGGTAGCCAATAGCTGATACCGTCGATATACTTCGGAGTACCAGGAACCATCGCCATAGACAAGCCCTTTTCCTTAACCATGGAATGCAGCGCTCTGCCCAAATCCATCATATCACCAAGAGGCATATCAGTCTTTACCATAGAGGTCAGCTGCTTAGCCAGGCCGGGGATATGCAGCAGCATATCGGCAGAGGTAATCTTGTCGTAAACTGCCA
This sequence comes from Phascolarctobacterium succinatutens CAG:287, assembly GCF_000434895.1. Taxonomy (GTDB): domain Bacteria; phylum Bacillota; class Negativicutes; order Acidaminococcales; family Acidaminococcaceae; genus Phascolarctobacterium_A; species Phascolarctobacterium_A succinatutens_A. Next base: position 46,021 of record NZ_FR892793.1, on the reverse strand, counting down.
TCAGGAAATGCTGTTGGCGGCGGATACGGCCGATATCGCCCTCTTCATCACGGAAGCGTACATATTGAATGGCTGTTTTGCCGTCCAGATGCTGACGGCCCTTTTTCAGATCAACGGTAAAACCATCCCAGGTATCATGGTAGTACATGTCCTTTTCCACATCGATATCAATACCGCCGATAGCATCAACAAGACCGGTAAAGCCTTTAAAATCAACCATTACGTAATTGTTGATTTTGATACCCAGCAGCTCTTCTACAGTTTTCTGTGTCAGCTCACGTCCGCCGTAAGCGTAGGCATGGTTAATTTTATCCCAGCCGTGACCGTCAATACGTACGCGTGTATCACGCGGCACAGAAAGCAGGGAAGCGCTTTTGTTGCTGCTGTCGAACATTACGACAAAAAGCGTATCACTGCGCCCCACATCATCGGAGCGTTCGTCAACACCCATAACAACGATATTCTTTTTCAGATTCAGCCTGTCTGTCGGCGCAAGATTATCCAATCCCGTTTCCGGAAAGAAATAACCGAAGGCAATATAGCCTACTACACAGATAGCCGTTACAATCATTAAAATTTTTGTCTGGAGAATGCTTTTCATCCTTATATAACCTCTCAATCAATTTCTTCTGCCAGATATTCCGTCAGCTCCTTGCGGCTGCGGTACAGGAAAGCATACAGCATGCGTGCAGTCAGGCCCCAGATAACCTTATCCTCATACAGGTAAAAATACACATAGTAGGATTTGTTCATGCGCCAGCCACGCTTGCGCTGCGGCACCAGGTCAAATGGGAAATCATCACCCGGATGATCTGCCAGCTGTACAGAGCCACGCCGCGGCTTTTGCTCCAAAAGCACCTTTAGCGGCACAGTAAAGATGCGCTCCACCTCACTCTTGCTGTACGTAATCTTGCTGATATCATCAATCAGACCAACAAAGGGGTGGATAATCGGTCCGTTATGCGTTACCAGACAATCCAGTTCACCGCAGATGGTGATATTCTCCGGCTGCAGGCCAAGCTCCTCACAGGTTTCGCGCACTGCGGTATTGCGGAAACTGTTATCCGCACATTCGTACTTACCGCCAGGGAAGCATATTTCACCCGGCTGACTGCGCAGCGTATGCGCCCGCTCTTCAAAAAGCACACTTATGCCTTCTGGAGTACGCACTAAGGGCAGCAGCACAGCAGCGTCCCACAAACGGTCCAGCTTATCAATGCCAGGAGCACGACGGTGCAGTCGCTCAAACAATACATACTGTAATTTTTCCATCTCATTCATAATAACACCTTATTTTAACACCTTTGCCTGCAAAATTAAATAGTATTTATAAATTTCTGCGCAGCAAAAGTTTTTTCCTGCCAACAAATGTAACTAAGCTGTAAAATCCAGGTAACAATCCTTGAAAAATGCACTTTAAACACTATATTTCTGCATAAAAGGAAAGCGCCAGCCGCTAATGCAGCTGACGCCAAGGGAAAGACAGATTTTAATTAATACAGAGGAGCTTCAGCTTCTGCATGCTTTTTTTCGCTCTTGTCAACCAGCAGAGTTACAGCAGCATCGCCGGTGATGTTAACAGAGGTACGCGGCATATCCAGGATACGGTCGATACCTGCGATAAGAGCAGAGCCTTCCAGCGGCAGACCAAGGCTAGTCAGAATCATGGTCAACATGATGAAGCCTGCGCCCGGAACACCTGCAGTACCGATAGAAGCCAAAGTACCGGTAACGATAATGGTCATGTATTGGGAAGCGGTGAGGTCAATGCCGTACAGTTGAGCAATGAACAGTGCGCATACACCCTGATAAGCAGCAGTACCATCCATGTTGATGGTTGCGCCCAACGGCAGAACGAAGCTGGAAACTTCTTTGGAAGCGCCCATTTTTTGAGCACAGCTCATGGTCAGCGGCAGAGTACCACCGGAGGAGCAGGAGCTGAAAGCCATCAGGGATGCCGGAGCAATACCCTTAATGAATTGGATGAAGCCCATGCCTGCAAGGAATTTGATCATAGAGCCATAAACGAGAACTGCATGCAGGAGGCAAGCAAGATATACAGCAATAACAACCTTCAGCAGCGGCAACAGTACGGAAGGACCGTTAGATGCAACTACCGGAGTAATCAGACCGAAAACACCAATCGGAGCAACAGCCATGATCATGCCAACGATTTTGTAGGAAACCTCAGCCAGACCATCGATGGTGTGCTTCAGAGCGTTAGCCTTTTCACCGACAACGGTGATACCAGCGCCAACGAAGAGAGAGAAAACGATAATTTGCAGCATGTTGGCTTTAACCATAGCTTCCAGCGGGTTAGTCGGGAAAATGTCAATGATAACCTTGGAAATAGGCGGTGCAGCCTTAGCAGCAACCTTCGCGGTATCAGCAGCCATATGCAGGCCAACACCCGGCTGCATGATGGTACCGATTGCCAGACCGATAACGATAGCAAAAGCAGTGGTTACCAGATAGTACGCTACAGTTTTTACACCGATACGGCCTACCTTTTTGATATCACCAAGGCTGGTGACACCAATTACCAGGCTGGAGAATACCAGCGGTACGATAACCATTTTGATCATGTTCATGAAAATTGTTCCCAGAGGACCAATCCAGGTCTTGGCGAAGCCGGCGCCTTCAGCACCCAGCTCCAGGCCTGCAATAATACCAAGCGCAAGGCCGATTAAAATTTTTGTAGATAAATTCATTTTTACAACCCCCAGATAATTAAGTAAAAAAACTGTTAAGCTAATTATAACAACTTATCAGAGAAAAGTCCGATTGTATACAGTATTATTGCCGTGTATACAATATTATTTACGATTATCCCGTCGAAGCGCATAAAAATACCCCTGCAGCAACGTGCAGGGGTAAAAGCAAATTATCTTATTTAACTAAAAGCTCATACAGCACTACGGCAAGAGCACCGGGAACACCGAAGAAGCCGGCAATCAAAGCCTTGATAACCGTAATCTTCATGGTAAAGCCCGCCAACGAGCCTACTACATTGATAAACCACAGCAGCAAAGCGCCGCAGAGACCATTCCACACCAGCTTGAAGGGCATCGACAGCAGCTTTACTATTACTAAAAGCAACAGTACGCCAGCAATCATCGGTCCAAAAGCACCAAGCGGTGACAAAATAGCATTAAGTTCCATAAATAAATAACGCCAGTCCTTTCTACATCTTGCGCCTGTTTTCCAGCGCCTTAGACAAGGTTATTTCGTCAGCATATTCCAAATCGCCGCCCATCGGCAGGCCATGAGCAATACGGCTGACGGTTATTCCTACAGGCTTCAGCAGCTGCGCCAGATAGGTAGCAGTCGCCTCGCCCTCTACATCTGAGTTGGTTGCAATAATAATTTCACTGACTGATTCCTGCTGCAAACGCAAGAGCAGCTCTCTGATGCGCAGCTTTTCCGGACCAATACCATCCAGCGGTGACAGCACACCATGCAGCACATGATACAATCCGTGATAGCCATGACTGCGCTCCATCGCCGCAATATCCTGCGGCTGCTCCACTACACAGATAGTAAAGCTGTCGCGCGAGCTGTCACGGCAAATCTCGCATACATCGCTGTCAGTAAGATTAAAGCAGCGGCTGCAGTAGTGAATCTGCTCCTTGGCGCCGCTCAGAGCCGCCGCCAGCTGCTTCACATCCTCCGCAGGCATGTCAATCACATGATAGGCCAGTCGCATAGCTGTTTTCGAACCAATGCCCGGCAAACGCCTGAGCTGCTCATATAAATTAGCCAGCGGCCTGATCATTCTTGCCATCAGCTTAGAACATGCCAGGCAGCTTCATACCGCCGGTAACCTTAGCCATTTCTTTTTCGGTCAGCTCGTCAATCTGCTTCATAGCGTCATTGACAGCTGTCAGAATCATATCCTCCAGCATTTCTACATCCTCGGGATCTGCAGCGGTCGGATTGATTTTGATGGATTTCAGTTCTTTTTTACCGCTGACAACAACGGTTACAGCACCGCCGCCAACAGAAGTTTCTACAGTACGGCTTTTAAGATCCTCCTGCATTTTCGCCATATCGGACTGCATTTTTTGTACCTTTTTCATCATTGCCTGCATATTACCCATGCCACCTGGAAACATAATTAAATTCCTCCTTGATATTTACATATATTGATATTATATATTCTCAGAAACATAAGCCAAGACCTGCTAGTCTCAATTTAGTTTCATTGGTCTGATATATCCGTTACACTGCCGCCTAAGGCATTAAATGCCTTGCGCAGGTTTTCCGGCAGCTGCGCTGCCTGCAGATTTTGCGTTTCGCTTTCGGGCGATTGCTGCACCTCCTGCTGCTTTACAGGCTTTTGCGGCAGCTTAGCCTTGCCCTCAATCACAGCCTCCAGTCTGATTTCACGTCTTGCCAGACGCAGCAGAACCTCTTCAAAGGCACCGCGATAGTCATCCTTGTTCATTCTGTCCGCAAGGAAGGGCGCCTTAAAGGCCACCTGCAGAATATTATTGGCAAAGCTGAAGACTCTGCCGTTTTTAGCACAGGACACCATCGAGTTCTTCTTTTCAGCCTTCATAATCTCCAGAGCCTGCTTCCAGAAATCCTCACCGGCGGCAAAATCACCGGCATATTCCTCTGTCTGCTGCACTCTGGCACTTTTAGGCTTAGGAGCGGCGTTCACCGCTGCAGCCAGCGTATCGGCAGCAGGCTGCGCTTTAGCTACCGGCTTCTTAGCAGGAGCAGGTTTTGCTGCCTGCATAGGCTCTGCCGCAGGTGTCTGCTGCGCTGCCGGCGCTGCATGTTCCTGTGCAGCTTGCTGCTGCACTGCCACAGCAGGCACAGGCTGAGCATTAACCGGAGCCTGCTGATAAACAGGCATCACACCGCCTGCCAGCTGACGCTCCAGCTGTTCTATCCTTGCCGACAAAGCAGCCAATGTGCTGCCCTCTACGCGGCACAAATCCAATAAGCACAGCTCCGCAGTGATGCGCGGACGCATTGAGCCGCGCAGCTCCTGAATAGCACTATGCAGTCTTTCTTCCGCCGCCAGCAAGCGATCACGCCCAAATAACGGCGCCAGCTCTGCCAGCGCTTCTTTGGTATCCGTCAGATAAATTTCTTCATAGTCAGGCACAGCCAGATAAAGCACCAGCGCCCGCAAATACTCTATCAGCTCCGTAAGCACCTGCTTGACATCCTTACCCTGCTCCAGCAGCAGATTCAGCGTAGCCAGCGCCTGCGGCAGCTGTCTGCGGCCTATTGCTCCTGTCAGCTCGTGCAGCGCTTCACGCCCTACGATGCCCAGTACCTCGCGCACGGTAGCAACAGTAACGCGCTTGGCCATGACACCACACTGGTCCAGCAGGCTCAGCGCATCACGCATACCGCCCTCAGCCTGAATCGCTATTAAGCGCAGCGCGTCCGCATCTGCCTCAATGCCACTGCCAGCGGCTACCATGGCCAGATGCTCCGCAATTTCGTCTACCGTTACCCTGCGGAATTCAAAGCGCTGACAGCGCGACTGAATCGTTGCAGGCACCTTCTGCGGGTCCGTAGTCGCCAGAATAAATACAGCGTGTGCCGGCGGCTCCTCCAATGTCTTCAGCAAAGCATTGAAAGCTCCGGTAGAAAGCATGTGCACCTCGTCGATAATATAAACCTTATAACGGCTTTCGGCAGGTGTAAAGGCTACCTGCTCGCGCAGATCACGGATATTATCTACGCTGGTATTGGACGCAGCGTCAATTTCAATTACATCCAGAGAGGTTCCCTGTACAATGCGCTGACAGTTGCCGCATTGGCCGCAGGGCTCGGCAGTCGGCCCCTGCTCGCAATTCAGGGCCTTGGCCAGAATACGCGCCATACTGGTCTTACCGGTGCCGCGTGGACCGGAAAACAAATAGGCGTGAGCAATTTTACCGCTTGCCAAAGCATTTTTCAAGGTTGTTTTCACAGCCTTTTGTCCCACAAGAGCGTCAAAATCCTGCGGACGCCACTGGCGGTATAATGCTACATAAGCCATCACTGCACCTCCCCGGAATTTATTACATACATAATTATTATACTCAAAATAGCCTGAAATGTAAATTGAAGTTTTGTAGTCCCAAAATCACGTTGAAATAAATATTTTACTAATACACCAAAGTATTATATAATATCTTCAGCAATTTAAAAAGGGAGGCTACAGTCATGACTATACCCGAAATTGATAAAGATTTCCTGCGCAGGCAGCTGCCGGAATTTGCCGGACAGACTGCCGACTATCATAACGAAAAAATCGGCAAAATTGCCTACAAGGAGTTTTCCGGTTACTTCGGCAGCTTTGCCCAGCGCGACGGCAAAAGCAACATGCTGCGCCTGCGCTGCAGCGCAGGACGCATCACTGCGGAAAAACTGGCCTTCATCGCCGAGATAATCCGCAAATATAACATCAGCCGCATTCATTTCACAACCGGGCAGACTATACAGCTGCATGATCTCAGCGCCGAGGCTGCCGCTGAAATTTTGGAGCAATGCCTGGACGCGGATATCATCCCCTTCGGCTGCGGCGGTGACTATCCCGGTAATGTGCTCTGCTCACCCTTAAGCGGTGTGGAGCGCGAGGAATATTTTGACGTGCTTCCTTACGCTGAAGCAGCGGCGCAATATCTTGTTGCAACTATTCCCGACGGCAAGCTGCCACGCAAATTAAAGACCGGCTTTTCCAATTCACCGCAAAATCTTACGCACGCTACCATGCGCGATTTAGGCTTCGCCGCCCGTCCCGACGGTCGCTTCGATGTCTACAGCGCCGGTGGACTCGGCCCTGCTCCCTGCATAGGTATAAAAATGGCCGAGGCTGTTGCTCCCGAAAAAATCTTGTATCATATTAAAGCAATGCTCGCCACCTTCCGCGAATGCGGTACCTATACGCAAAGATCCAAATCACGCACCCGTTATCTGCCTGAGCTTTTAGGCGGCGAAGCCGCTTACAAGGCAGCCTACAGCGAACGCCTCCTGCAGGCACTGCAGGAAGGCGGTCTTGATTTGCAGCCTGAGGCAACAAAAATCACCAAGCGCGACTTCAAGCTCATCACCGGCTTCCGCATTACCTCACAGAAGCAGCCCGGTCTTTACGCTGTCAATTATCATCCACAGGCAGGACTGCCCAAAATCGAAAGCTTCCTCGCCCTGGCCGATTATCTGCAGAACATTAAAGCCGCCGAGCTGCGTCTTGCACCCGACCAAAGCGTCTATATTATCAACCTCACTGCTCCCGAAGCAGCAAAGGTAATGTCGCTCACGCCTGACACAGCCTATAATGCCTTCACAAGCAGCGTGGCCTGCATCGGCTCCACCGTCTGCCAGATGGGCATGGGAGATTCCCAAAGCCTGCTGACAAGCTGCTTCGAAGAAATGGCTACGCAGTACGCCGCCAGTGATGCTCTGCCGCAGATTTATATTTCCGGCTGTCCTTCCAGCTGCGGCACCCACCAAATAGGCGAACTCGGCTTCCGCGGTACAGTTAAGGTCATCAAGGGCACAGCACACCCAGCCTTCACTATGTACATCAACGGCTGCTCACTGCAGGGCAGCGAACGCCTAGGGGAAGAAGCAGGCACACTGCTCGCCGAAGATATCCCCTTCGTGCTTTTGGAAATCGGCAAGCATATCGCCCAAAGCGGGCTGGACTTTGCCGCCTGGCAGGCAGCAAATCCTCAGGCCATCGCTACTATCGTTGCTCCCTATATGAAAAAAATCGAGCTGCTCAGCAAATAAGCGCAGCACAAAAAAATCCGTCGCACATGCGACGGATTTTCTTCGTTTATTTCCCTGTAGGACCGCAAAGACGGGCTTCCCCACGGCACATGAAAGTATCCGCTTAAGGCTGCTTCCTTCCGGACCTGACCTGGTTCACAGGCTCCCATTGCGCAGGACCCGGCTCTACGATCCTACAGAGAAACAAGCTATATGATTTTATTAAAAAAGCCGCTCAGTGCGGCAGATTTTTAAGTGGCGGAGAGAGAGGGATTCGAACCCTCGGTACGGTTTCCCGTACACACGCTTTCCAGGCGTGCACCTTCAACCACTCGGTCATCTCTCCAAGGTTGAAAACTTTAAACTATTTTCAATTTGCCAGCACAATACGTACCCGCAGTCAACATAACTGCAAGTAGTATTATACTGGCATTTTTAATGAAAGTCAAGCATTTTTTGTAAAAATTTTTATAAAATCATCAAAAAAATCTTCTGCGGCAGTTTAGGAGAAGGTATCCTCCTCATCACTGTCTTCAGCCGGCAGCAGCATTACCGCACAATCAGAATTCAGGACCACGTTTTCCGAGATGCTGCCCAAGTCATCACCGTTAGTCATATCGGCACCGGTTTTAGTCATCATAATCAGACTGACATTGTCGCGCTCACAGATAGCGGCAATTTTTCTGGAGGCTACGCCATGTGCAATGCGGTAATCGGCTTCAATACCGAAAATTTTCATTTCGTCTACCAGCTCTTGCAAAAACATCTTGGCACTGCCGTATTTTTCCTTGTAATCATGTTTGTTTCTGCTATGCTCAACAACATGCACAAACAATACCTTGCCTACATATTCACGCAAGCTACGGATAACGTTCAGCGCTTCTAAGGATTTACGGGAAAAATCGGTCGGTATCAGCACAGTATCCAGCAGATTTTCTGTAACCTCATCTTCCTCATCCTTATTAATCAGCAGGGGAATCATTGTAGCCCGTGCCAGCTCATAGGTAGTGCTGCCCATCAGCGCACGCTTCAAAAAGCCCTTGCGGTGAGATGCTACCAGCATCAGGTCAGCGTCGTTTTCTTCCGCCAGCCTGCTCAAGGTTTCGCAGGGCTCGCCTGCCGGGGTTACAATGGAAATTTCTTCATAGCCTGCCTGCTCTATATCATTTTTATACCCATCCAATCGGCTGCGCGCTTTTTTAAAGCTGCTACCGTCAGGGTCGGCATCATCGTCATCATCAAAGACGTGAGCCAAAACCACTTCCGTTTCCGTATCGGGGCATAAGCAAAACAGACACTCGGTCAATTTATCAGCCTGCGGGGACAGATCTGTGGCCAACAGGACCTTGGTGAATGTACTCATCTAATTGCTCCTTTAAAAAATATGTAATATATGGATAGTTCGCCATGAATCCCGAAATTCCTGCCTGAGTAAAAAACAGCTTTCCTAAAAATACTGCCACAGCAAAAGCAAAAAGCAAAGCCATAAAATGACTTTGCTTTTTGTTTCAGGCACGTGCCTTTTTCAGGAGTCTTGCCAGCTCCATAACATTTTCCAGAGTTATATCGCTGCTGTTATCAGCTTCCTTTTCCCCTTCGATATCCACAAAAAAAGAACTGATAGGACATTCCAAAATCTGATGCAGCTTAATCAGATTGGGTATTGTCAAACCCGCGCGTCCGTTTTCGATATTGCTTAAATGCGTCTGAGTTACCCCCAACTCTTTCGCCAATTTTGTCTGAGATACCTTAGCGGAAATGCGCTGCATTTTTACACGCTTGCCTATCAAGCGATTGTATTCCTCTGTCATATTCATCATCATCCTCACCTTTTCATAATATATATTCATTATTCCTAATTAAATTTATACAGACAGCATTATAACATATACGTATTTTACAAGCAATAGTTTTTTAATTTTCGGCAATTTATTTAACTCTGCCTCTATCAAGTTGGCAACATTTATAATGTAGGCGAGGAATATTGTAAATAAAAAAAGCGACGTACTCTTGCATATAAGAGTACGTCGGACGCTATATTAAAATTATTCAGCAGTGCTCAAAAAGAATCAGGCACGGATAAGCTTGCCCGGATTCAGGATATTGTTCGGGTCCATAGCGCGTTTAATAGTCTTCATGATAGACATTTCTACCGGGTCGCAATAAGCTGCCAGTGCGTCAATCTTTTTCGCACCGATACCATGCTCGCCGGAAAGACGGCCGCCAAGGCTATAAACATATGCGTAGCAGATTTTGTGGAACTCTGCGAGCTGTTTTTCCCATTCTTCGTCGGTCATATCCATCTTCAGGCAGTTGAAATGCAGGTTACCGTCACCTGCGTGAGCCAGGCACATGCATTCGAAATCAAATTGCTTGGAAACCTCCATCAGGTGGTTCAGGCAGACAGCGATTTTGTCGATAGGTACAACAAGGTCATCAGAGGTAGATACCTTGCTCAAAGCCTTGGAGCCTTCCAGACAGCTGCGGCGCACCTTCCATACGCGCTCGTCTGCTTCAACAACGTCGGTTGCACCGCAGGCAGTACAGATTTCGTCAAGCTGCTCCATCTTCATATCCAGCTCGTCCTCGTTAAAGGTTTCCACGGTAACGATAACGTAGCTGCCATCCTCGTAATGCGGCAGACGCTGTTCTGCATAATCGCTGGCAGCACGTACAAAGCCGTTGTCCATAAATTCAACACTTGTCGGATTCAGGCCGGCCTTAACCAGCGCAGGCACTAGGTCGACAGCCTTCTGTACCTCGGTGAAAACTGCAAGGATATCCAGACGATACGGAGCCAGCGGCAACAGCTTCAGAGTTGCTTTGGTGATGATACCCAGAGTACCCTCACTGCCCATTACCAATTGGTCGAGGCAGTAGCCGGTGCTGCATTTTTTCAGGCGGTTGCCCAGCTCAGCGATTTCACCTGTCGGAGTAACAACCTCGATAGAATAAACCTGATGACGGGTAGTGCCGTAGCGTACAGCCTTGTTGCCGCCGGCGTTGGTTGCAATGTTGCCGCCGATCATACAGCTGTCAGCACTGCAGGGGTCACCGGCATACAGCAGGCCTGCTTCGTTAGCCTTAGCCTGAATATCAGAGGTCAGCGCACCAGCCTCAACCTCCATATACATAGCATCGGCATCAAGCTTAATAATCTTGTTCATGCGTTCCATCAGCAGCACAATGCCGCCGAAAACAGGAATCGCACCGCAGGATACACTGGTACCGGCACTGCGCGGAGTTACAGGTACAAGATATTTATTGGCGATTTTCATAACAGCAGCCACCTCTTCGGTGCTGCCCGGTGCTACAACTACCTCCGGCAGATGGTGGTAATGAGCATCCGGCTCTTCGTCGGTTTTGTAACGCTCCAGAGTTTCGGCATCATTTTTTACATGCTCTGCACCGACTGCTTTACGCAGCTCCTCCAGAACTTCTTCGGTTACGGGATTGTACTTTGTCATACTAAAATCTCTCCTTTGCTACTTAGCTACAATGCTACATATTTTAGTTTTACAGCAGACCATTGAGATAGTCTTATAAATTAAAAACCTTGCCTGGATTCAGGATATTATTGGGATCCCAGGCTTTTTTTATTTTTCTCATCAGTTCCAGCTCACCGCCAGGAGTAAAGCGCTCCAAGAAGTGTGCCTTCTTGCTGCCAATGCCATGCTCACCGGAAAGACGGCCGCCATGCGCATAAGCATATGTATAAACCTCTTCCGTAAAACGGCTCAGTTCGGCTTCCCACTCCTCATCGGACAAATCCAGCTTACACAGCACGATATGCAGGTTGCCGTCACCGATATGCGCGTTGATGCGCAGAGGGAAGGGATATTTCGCCACAGTTTTAATGATGTACTGAATCATGTCGCTCATTTCATCAACCGGCACAACAACGTCATCCGTCGTGCACACCTTGCTAATAAGGCTGACAGATTCCAGACAGTTGCGGCGCATCGACCAGATACGCTCATCAGCCTCCAGAACATCAACAGCGCCTGCGGCCTCGCAGATATCGCTGGCCTGCTCCATTTTCATGTCCAGCTCATCTTCATTGAAGGTTTCTATCGTAATGATAACATAAATACCGTCTTCAATATGCGGCGCACCGGGGAACTCAAGGTATTCCGAGGTTGTCCGCACATTAGGATTATCCATATATTCGATGCTTGTCGGGTCGATACCTGCTTTCACAAGCTGCGGTACAACGCCGATTGCCGCCATCGGGTCATGGAAAATTGCCAGCATATCGATTTTATACGGAGGCAAGGGCTGCAGCTTCAGCGTTACCTGCGTAATAATACCCAGCGTGCCCTCGCTGCCGATAACAAGCTGTTCCATGCAGTAGCCTGTGCTGCACTTTTTCAGCGGCGAGCCCAGGTCAACAATGTCGCCGTAGGGCGTAACAATCTGCACAGCGTAGACCTGATTGCGCGTTACACCGTAGCGCACTGCCTTGATGCCGCCGGCATTTGTCGCCAGGTTGCCGCCGATCTGGCAGCTGTCGCTGCTCGACGGGTCACCTGCATAAAGCAGATTCTCCGCCTTCGCCGCTGCCTGAATATCCAGCGTGCGCACACCGGCCTGTGCTACCATGTACAAGCCTTCCTTATTCAGCTCGATAATTTTGTTGAGGCGTTCCATCAGCAGCACTACGCCGCCCTTGTCGGCAATAGCGCCGTCAACGATACCTGTACCGCCACCGCGCACGGTCAGCGGAATGAGATACTTGTTGCATAGCTTCACTACACCGGCAATCTCTTCGGCATCGGCGGGAATTACCACTGCATCCGGCAGGTGGAAGCAGCGCTCGTCTGCCTCCTCGTCCGTCTTGTAGCGGTCGAGCGTATCAGCATCGGTTTTGACATATTTTTCGCCCAACAGCGTTTTTAATTCATCAATAAATTCAGGAGTTACAGAATTGTAATTGCTCATAATACACTACCTTTTCTAAAGGCTGACGAGAAGGTATCAGAGGCAAAGAACAGGCACCGCCGGCGTACTAAACGTACGTCAAGGTGACTGTGATGAAGCTCGTCGCAAGCGACATTAGCACGACCATCGGTTTTTCGCTACGCAAAGCTTGCGACAAACCGGGTCTTTGCGTCTATGATGCCTTATTCGTCAGACTTCATGCTTTAAACACCTTACCCGGATTTAAAATCAAATTCGGATCCCAAGCCAGCTTAATCCTGCGCATCAGCTCCAGCTCACCGGCAGGCGTAAACTCTTCCATATAAGCCAGCTTCTTGGCACCGATGCCGTGCTCACCGGCTAAGCGGCCGCCCTGAGCGTAAGCATAGGCATAAACCTCTTCATGGAAGTCATGCACGATTTTTTCCCAGGTTGCATCATCCAAATCGCATTTGCAGAGAACGATATGCAGATTGCCGTCACCGATATGCGCATTGATTTTTACTGGAATCGGGAAGGGATACTTGCTGCCGATATGCATAATTTCTTTAATGGTCGGCGCAATGCGGTCTACAGGCACAACAACATCGTCGGTCAGGGAAACCTTGCTTACAAGGCTGATAGATTCCTGGCAGTTGCGGCGCATTGCCCAAATACGGTCATCTGCTTCCAGAACCTCAACGGCGCCTGCTGCCTCGCACAGCTCGTCGAGCTGCTCCATCTTCATGTCCAGCTCATCCTCACTGAAGGTTTCTACCGTAATGATAACGTAAATACCGTCCTCATAATGCGGTGCGCCCTTAAATTCAATATAATCGGCGCAGGCACGCACATAGGAATTATCCATATATTCCATGCTCGTCGGGTTCAGACCGGCCTGCATAATCTTCGGCACTACATCAAGAGCCTTGAACGGGTCGTCAAAAACTGCCAGCAGGTCAAAGCGATAAGGAGGCATCGGCTGCAGCTTCAAAGTCACCTTGGTGATAATACCCAAAGTACCTTCGCTGCCCATTACAAGCTGCTCCATGCAATAGCCTGTGCTGCATTTTTTCAGACGGCTGCCAACCTCCACGATTTCGCCGGTCGGGGTAACCATCTCCAGGCTATAAACCTGATTACGGGTAACGCCATAGCGGACTGCCTTGTTGCCGCCGGCGTTGGTTGCCAGATTGCCGCCGATCAGGCAGCTTTCGGCGCTGCAGGGGTCACCTGCGTAAAGATAGCCTGCTTCGTTGGCCATCTTCTGAATATCAACTGTACGCACGCCGGCTTCGGCGACAACATACATCGCTTCGGTATTCATCTCGATAATTTTATTCAAGCGCTCCATGAGCAACACAATGCCGCCGCAGACAGCAATTGCGCCATCGGCAAGGCTGGTACCGCCGCTGCGGACAGTCAGCGGCACATTGTACTTATTGCACAGCTTCACAACTGCGGCAATTTCTTCGGCATTGGCAGGACGCACAACAGCCTCAGGCACACGGAAACGGCGCGGATCATATTCCTCGTCGGTTTTATATTGCTCCAGCTTTTCAGGCTCGGTAAATACATTGGCGTCACCTACTACGGCGCGCACATCCGCTAAAAACGGTTCTGATACGGAATTATACTCTTTCATCATATTCCCTCATTTCTAAATTACATATAGACATCTGTGCGAAAGACAGCAGATGTTACTTATCTAACTTTATATTATAGTACAAATCACTCTGTTTGTCTGTAAATTATGTATGAGAAATCAACACAAAAAGTTTTTCTTGCAGAGAAAATAGGCTCAGCCATATATTGTATACTTCCCCGCACCCATTGCCAAGCAATATAAAAAAGGTTAAGATATAGATAATGAAGCTGCCTTTGCTGCGCCTTAACGCAAGGGCAAAATAAATTTACAGCTATAGGAGAGAGGTCTTATGCAAGCTTTATTTGATGCAGTTAACGCAATCTGCGCCAAAATCCAGATTGTTTCCAACTGGTTCTGGGATTTCCCCTGTAATCTCGACTGGTACAGTTCTATCCCCATTCTGGGAAACTTCAGTCTGGCAATTATTTTATTGGTCGGCACAGGTATTTACTTCACCTTCCGTCTGCACTTTGTACAGGTGCACAACTTTATCTTCGCTGTGAAGGTGCTGATGCAGCGCAATCATACGCGCAACGGTATTTCCTCACTCACAGCCTTTTTGCTTTCCACCGCCATGCGTGTCGGCCCCGGCAATATTTTGGGTGTAACCGGCGCAATTTCCATCGGCGGCCCGGGCGCGCTGTTCTGGATGTGGGTTTCTGCATTCTTCGGCATGGCAACGTCCTTCGCCGAATCCACGCTTTCTCAGATTTTCAAGGAAAAGCGCGATAACGAATATGTCGGCGGCCTGCCCTTTTACGCACGCAAATTATTGAACGATTCCGCCGCTGCCGGCGTTGCGCTCAGCATGCTATATATCGTTTATGCGCTGCTGTGCTTCCCCGCGCAGGGCTTCAACACTATTTCCGCCGTGGGTGCCATCGCCAGCAAAATCAGTGGTGTGAATATCCCCACCAATTCCTCGCTCTACTGGATTTCCTTTGCAGTGCTTATTGTTATCACTGCTGTTATCAGCTTCGGCGGCATCAAAAAGGTTACGAAGGTTACTGACCGCATCGTTCCCGTTATGGCAGTTATTTATGTGCTCACCGTCATTGCCTTGACTGTCGGCAACCTTGAGCGCATCCCGCTGTTCTTCAGCTCCGTTTTCACGCAGGCCTTTGCGCCTGATGCTGTTTTCGGCGGTGCCTTCGGTCTGGCACTCAGCCAGGGTATTAAGCGCGGCCTGATGTCCAACGAAGCAGGCCAGGGTACCATCACCATGCCGGCAGCGGCAGCAGAGGTTGCACACCCCTGTGAGCAGGGCTGTGTGCAGGCTTTAGGCGTATTCCTTGATACCATCGTTATCTGCACCCTGACCGGCTTTGTCGTTATCATGGGCAGCATGTGGCTCACAGCTGATGCCAATGCCTGGTTCGAGATGGGCAAGCTGGATAAATTCTTAGCCTCCTGCGGCGCTCTGACCGGTGGCAGTGACATGCTTTACAGCGTTGTTACGCTGCTTGTAAGCGTTTGCTTCGGCCTGTTTGCCTTCACCTGCCTCTTGGGCTTCATGTCCTTCACCGAAATGTGTGCTAACCGCATTTCCAGTAAGGCGTCCTTCATCAACGCCATACGCGTACTGTGCCTCATCGTTATTTCCTTCGGTGTTATCACCAACATCGCCGGTATGGATTTAGGCGCACTCTGGGAATTGAGCGACTTCGCCAACATCCTCATGGTATACTGCAACTTACCGCTGCAATATATCGGCTTTAAATATGTACTGCGTGCCTGGAAGCATTTCGAAAAGAACGACGGTACTCCGTTCACCTCCGAAATCGCCGGCCTGCAGCTGCCTGTTTGGGACGCTTTGGCCAAGGAACACAAAAACGAATATCATCACTAAAAAATTAAGCGTGGCCGCTGCTCGCAGCCACGCTATTTTTATGCCTTATTCACCTTTAAGCAGACGTAAGAACTCTGCTTCATCAATAACCGTTACGCCTAATTGCTGTGCCTTTTCCAGCTTACTGCCGGCCTCCGCACCGGCAATGACGTAATCCGTCTTTTTGCTGACGCTGCCGCTGACCTTCGCACCCACATCCTGCGCCATCGTCTTGGCCTCGGCGCGTCCCAGCGTAGGCATTGTGCCCGTAAAGACAAGCGTTTTGCCGAAGAAGGGGTTATCCTCCTGACTGGCAGGCGGCGTAAACGTCATCGTCAGTCCTGCTGCCGCCAGGCGCTCCACCAGGTCGATATTCGCCGGTACGTTCAGCCAAGTAACGGCGCTTTCCGCAATTTTATCACCGATATCACGAATCTGCGCCAGCTCCTCCGGCTGTGCCTGCTGCAGCTTTTCCATGCTGCCGAATTCCGTTGCCAGAATCCGCGCCACCTTGGCGCCAACATGACGGATACCCAAAGCAAAGAGCAGCTTGTCCAGCTCGTTCTTCTTGCTTTCAGCAAGCGCCGTCAGCAGATTATCCGCCGACTTTTCGCCCATACGCTCCAGCTTCAGCAAATCCTCCTTGCGCAGGCTGTACAAATCCGCAGCATCGCGCACCAGACCTGCATCAAGCAGTGCATTGATAACGGAAGGACCGCAGCCGTCGATATTCATCGCATCACGGCTGACAAAGTGAATGAGGCCCTCGCGTCCGAGCGCAGGACAATGCGGATTGGTGCAGCGGATAGCTGCCTCCTCGCCCTGACGCTCTACACGCCAGCCGCATTCCGGGCATACGCCGGGAATTTCCACCTCTTTTTCGTCACCGGTGCGCTTTTCAACAACTACACGCAGTACCTCAGGGATAATTTCACCGGCCTTGTTGATAACAACCCTGTCACCGAGGCGGATATCCTTGGCACGGATAAAGTCCTCATTATGCAAGGTAGCACGGCTGATAACGCTGCCGCTTAATTTTACCGGTGTCAGCACTGCCGTCGGCGTCAGTACGCCTGTGCGCCCTACACGCCAGTCAATATCCTCCAGCGTAGTTTCCGCCTGCTCCGGCGGATATTTGTAGGCCGTTGCCCAACGCGGATCCTTGCCAGTCGCGCCCAGAATACGCTGCTGGTAAACATCGTTGACCTTAATAACAGCGCCGTCGGTATCATAGGCAAGTCCTTGGCGCAGCTCGTTGAAATCGCCGATATATTTAATTGCCTCGTCGATATTTTCGACAACCTTGTAATTTTCACTGACTTTGAAGCCATAGCGTGCCAGCAAGGCCAGCGATTCGCTGTGCTTAGGCTGTGCGCCCTCGCCTACCAGATAATAGGCAAAAAAGCTCAGGCTGCGGCTTGCCGTTACCTGCGGGTCCAGCTGACGCAGGCTGCCTGCCGCCGCATTACGCGGATTGGCAAACTCGCTCTCGCCGCGCTCAGCGCGCTGCTCGTTCAAACGCATAAACGCCTGCCTTGGCATATAAACCTCACCGCGCACGTCAAGAAGCTCCGGCACTGCTTCGCCCTCCGGCACCTTCAGCGTCAGCGGAATGCTACGGATTGTGCGCACGTTAGCCGTAACATTTTCGCCTACCACTCCATCACCGCGGGTAGCAGCGCGAACCAGCTTACCGTTTTCGTAAATCAGGCTGCAGGCCAGGCCGTCGATCTTCGGCTCCATAACGTATTCCACCTTGCTGCCTACAGGCAGACCGCTGCGAACGCGTTCATCAAAGGCACGCAGCTCCTCGGCGGAAAACACATTGCCCAGGCTCAGCAGCGGCTCAAGATGGCGCACCTCGGTAAACTGTGAGGATGCACGGCCGCCGACACGCTGCGTAGGCGAATCGGCCGGAATGCTGTCGGGATAGCGCGCCTCCAGCTCACGCAGGCGCACCATCATGCGGTCATATTCAGCGTCCGTAATTTCCGGCGCATCTAATACATAATATAAATACTCGTTATGACGGATTTCGCGGCGCAGCTTTTCGGCCTCGGCCAAATCCGCCGCACGCTCATCAGCAAATAATTCCATTTCTGCCATTGCTTTATCCTCCAAGATTTTTATCTGAAAAACGGCTTACAGCTTTTCCAGCTTAGCATACTTCGTCAGCAGGCTGCGGATACCACCGCCGGCAAAAGCAACTGTAACCTCCTGGCCATCATCGGCAGCCTTGGCAGTAACAATCGTGCCTACGCCCCACTTTTTATGCATAACCTTATCACCGACACGGAAGCTGCAGCCGACCGCCGCACTGCTTTCCTTCGGGAAGAAGCTGGCCTTGTGCTGCTCAAACCAGTTAGCAGCCTCTTTTGCACTCGTCTTATGCACCTGCTGCGTCATCACCGGACGCTGCGGTGACTGACGTTTAATCACATGCACCAGATTACGCGGCACCTCCTGCAGAAAGCGGGACGGTGTATAATACTGCGTGCGGCCGTAGATAGTGCGTGTTCTGGCGTTGCTCAGGAACAAATGCTTTTCCGCACGCGTAATGCCTACATAGCACAGGCGGCGTTCCTCTTCAATCTCATCATCGTTCATCAATGTGCGGGAATGCGGGAAGATACCCTCCTCCATACCTACCAAAAAGACATTGGGGAATTCCAGGCCCTTGGCAGAATGCAGCGTCATCAGTGTAACTGCATCCTCACCCAGCTCAGCATCATCAATATCGGCAACCAGCGCTACGTCGGCCAGGAAGTTTTCCAGCGTCGGTTCTTCGCCGTTGCGCTCGCATTTGACAGCAAAGTCCTCGGTTACGCTCAGCATTTCCTTCAGGTTCTCCACACGGCTTTCATCCTGCGGATCCTTGCTGCTTTGCAGCTCCTCCAGATAACCGGTTTTCAGCAGCACATCATCTAGAAGCTGTTTTACCGGCACATCAGCGGCCTCGCCCATCAGCTCAAAAAGCAGCTCGCTCAGCTCGTCCAGCTTACCGGCAAAACGGCTGGCAAGTCCCGGAACATCCGCTGCATTAGTCACTACCTCAAACAGCGTCTGGCCAGTAGCATTAGCATGCTCCTGCAGACGTGCCAGCGTAGCATCACCGATACCGCGGCGCGGGACGTTGATAATACGCAGCAGGCTCAAGCTGTCACTGGGGTTGAAAATCAGACGCAGATAAGCCAGCGCATCCTTGATTTCCTTGCGCTCGTAGAACTTCGTACCACCGACCATCGTATAGGCGATACCGCTTTTAATCAGCATTTCCTCGAATACACGCGACTGCGCATTGGTGCGGTACAGCACTGCCATATCGCCCAGCTTGGCGCTTTCGTTGAGCTGCAGCTTCTGCATATTTTCAATCACATAGCGTGCTTCATCTCTTTCATCATTCGCCTGATAGTAAACAATTTCCGAACCATTGCCGTTGGCAGTCCACAAATTTTTCGGTTTGCGTCCGCTGTTATTGTCGATAACGGCATTGGCGGCATCCAGAATAACCTGCGTGCTGCGATAGTTCTGCTCCAGCTTTACCAGCTTGGCATCGGGGTAATCCTTTTCAAAATCAAGGATATTCTGGATGTCGGCACCGCGCCAGCCGTAAATGCTCTGGTCAGCATCGCCTACAACGCAGATGTTTCTGTGGCCTGCAGCCAACAGCTTCGTCAGCAGGTACTGCGCATGGTTAGTATCCTGATATTCGTCAACCATCAAATAATCAAACTTGCGCTGGTATTTTTCTCTTACCGCAGGATTTTCCTGCAGCAGACGCAGCGCCAGCAGCAGCAAATCATCAAAGTCTACGGCGTTGTTGGCCTGCAGCTTTTTCTGATAAGCATCATAAATTTTTGCCACCTGCTGCTCATAATAGCCGGAGGCCTCACGAGCGTAGGCATCAGGCAACAGTAAAGCATTTTTCGCGTTGCTGATATGGCTGATAATCGCCGGCAACGGGAAACGCTTTTCATCCAGATTCATTTCCTTCAGCACCTGCTTAATCAGGTTTTTGCTGTCACTCGTATCGTAAATAGCAAAATTATTGGCATAGCCGTTGAGATTTTCCAGCTCATAGCGCAAAAGGCGGGCACAGAAGGCATGGAAGGTAAACAGCCACACATCTCTGGCAGCAGCGCCTGCCATACGGTCTACACGCTCGCGCATTTCCGCGGCGGCTTTATTAGTAAAGGTAATCGCTAAAATGCGATAGGGACGCACGCCCTGCTGCAGCAGGTGGGCAATGCGGCAGGTAAGCACCTTGGTCTTACCGCTGCCTGCGCCTGCCAGAATCAGCATCGGTCCGTTGATAGTCTGTACTGCATCAAGCTGCTGTTTATTGAGTCCTTGCATTGTATCGGTCATCAGTCGTTAGCCTCCATCATATTTCACAGATGCACCTGCATCCTCTGCTTTGGTAAAAATATTTTTGACTTAAATATTATATCACAAAACGCAACTCTTAGCAGAAGAAAAGCAGCCGCTTTTGCCTAGAGAGATGCTAGGAAAAGCAGCTGCATTGTGTTAAAATAAGTCTATGTAATGCAAAAGGAGATTATAAAAATGAGCAAAAAAAGCACCTTCGTTCCCGCCAAGGATTTAAGCAAGCTGTGGCGGGCTATTATAGAATTCGACATGCTCCAGCCCGGCGACCGCATCCTCGTCGGCCTCAGCGGCGGCAAGGACAGCATGCTTCTGACAGCCATGCTGGCGGAAATCAAAAAATATTCGCCTATTCCCTTCGACCTTGCCTGCTACACTGTCAACGGCATGTTTGCACCCAACTTTCCCAAGGCGGAGCTGGAGGCCTTCTGTGCGCAGTTCGGCCTTACACACTACAGCGATGATGTTGACGTAATGGCAGCGCATGAAAAAAAGGGCGGCAGCCCCTGCTTCACCTGCGCCTACTTCCGCCGCGCCGCCACCAACCGCCGCGCACAGGAGCTTGGCTTCAACAAGGTAGCGTTAGCGCACCACAATGACGATGCCGTAGAAACCTTCTTTATGAATCTTGTAACCAGCGGCCAGCTGCGCACCTTCTTGCCCGTAACACCGCTGTCGCGCTCCGGCATCACGGTATTGCGCCCGCTGCTCTACTACCGCGAGCAGGAAATACGCGAGCTGGTAGCAAAGCTGAACCTGAAGCCTATAAAAAATCCTTGTCCTTATGACGGCCACACCATGCGTCAGGACATCAAGGAGCATATCGCCGCGCTCAACGCGCAGTATCCGGAAATCTACGAGCATCTGGCGGCAGCCATGCGTGACAGCGACAGGCAGGAGCTGTGGCCGCCCAAACCCGGCAAGGAGCTGCTGCAAAAATTCCACACCTTCTGGGGACGTGGCAAAAAGCAGGCTGAGCAATGAAAACAAAGGCCTATTTTTACATCATAGCCGCTGCTGTCTGCTGGGGTTTAATCGGTCTCTTCGTCAGAACGCTGGCAGCACAAGGCTTCAGCTCCATGCAAATAGTTGCCCTGCGTTCGCTGGCAGCGGCAATCTGCGTCACGCTGCCGCTGCTGCGCTCAGGGCGTGCCGCCCTGCGCATCAGACTGCGTGACCTCTGGCTCTTCGTAGGCACCGGCATCTGCAGCCTGGTGTTCTTCAATTATTGCTACTTCAACGCCATGCAGCAGACAAGCTTGGCAGTGGCAGCGCTACTGCTTTACACCGCGCCTGTCTTTGTTATGCTTATGTCACTGCTGTGCTTCGGCGAAGCCTTTACACGCACCAAGGCGCTCGCCCTGCTGCTCACCTTCAGCGGCTGCGCCTGTGTAACCGGCGTCTTCGGCAGCAGTGTGACGCTCACGCTCAGCGGCCTTCTCTATGGTTTAGGCAGCGGCTTCGGCTACGCGCTGTACAGCATCTTCGGCAAGTACGCCGTGCGCAAATATTCATCACTCACCATCACCGCCTACACCTTTTATCTGGCACTCGCAGCTTCATGGCCGCTCGCAGATTTTGATTATCAGCGTCTTGCAGCCATTGACCTGCAGTCCATAGGCAGCGTTTTAGGACTGGGCCTGCTCTGCGCCGTGCTTCCTTATCTGCTATACACCAAGGGACTGGAGCAGATTGAAGCAGGACAGGCCTCCATCCTGGCGACGATTGAGCCCTTTGTGGCTGCCGCCGTCGGTGTTATTTTCTTTGCGGAAGCACTGACGCCGGTGAAAATCATCGGCATGGGACTGATATTTGCGGCGATTGCGGTGTTGAACATCAGGAGAGCGTAGGAAAACACTAACAATATAAAAAATAAAAAGCAATTTGCCTCTGCCAAATCGCAGTTACAAATTGCTTTTTGTTTTATACAGCCAACTATTTCTGCAGCACCTCTACCTTACAGCGGTGCTGCTTTGTTTTCTTGGAATAGCCTATACCGACAGCCAAAATCCGTCCTTTATAACGCTTGCTGCCATCTCCCAGAGTTCCGGCAAACTTAAGTGCATACTGCCTGCGTTTAATCTGCTCAATCGCTTCCTCAGGCGTATGGTCCACCTTCAGCTCCAATATAAGGCAATCATCGTTTTCCTGATATGGATAGAAGATAAAGTCAACATAGCCTGTCCCATCCTTATCCTCCCTCTGAACATTATATCTGTCAAGTGCTGCCAGATATATGAGATTAACAATGGCAGCCAGTTCGGTTTCATTGTTATATGCCAACAGCGGTGTTTCCGTATTGTGCGCAAATTCCAGAATCCTGCTCATTGTAGCGGTATCGCCTTTCAGCGTAGCCTGCAGCATCCCTTCCGATTTTACCGCCAGCTGATGTACGTAGCCCAAGGAATCCTTATTCAAAAGCAGCTCATTAAATTTATCCATCAATTCTTTGTTAGGGATGAACACTTTGCCGTTTTCATATGTCAGCAGGCCATAAACAACCATCGCCGAAAAAATCTGTTGCTTTGTATTAAGCTCCAGCAGCATAGCCGCATATTCCTGGATTTTCAAGGGTATCCGTTCGCCTGCAGCCATCAGCGCCAAATCATCACGCACCGCCGTCACATTGTTACGGATATAGTAAAATAATTCGTCATAGGGTCCGGAGCTGGTCCAATAATTATAAAGCTGGTTATTCTGCAAAGCCATAACAACTGAGCGCGGATTATACAGTAAATTACCGGCAGCAGTGTGATAGCCGTCATACCATATTTTTAAGCCTTCACGTGTAACCTGCGGTTGAGCCGTCAAAGCCTGATACTTGGCAAACAGCGCATCTACTTCCGCATCATTAAAGCCAAAAACATCACTATATAATGACATAGTAGCCATATTATATTCCGCAAAGGTATTTAATTCCGAACCGCTGGTATATTTTGATATCGGCAGTACGCCCGTCATATACGCCAGTTGGACATAGACTCTGTCCTTAAGCAAATCCTTTAAGAACAGCAGATATTTTTTCCTGTCATCTTCGGAAATAAAGGCAGCATGAAAGATTGCATCCCATTCGTCAAAAATGAAAATAAACCTTTCGCCCGTCGCTGCAGTAATTCTTTCCAAATCCTCAGCTACGCCGCCTGCCGCACGATAATCAACATCGGGATACGCCTTATGCAGATCGTTCTTCAAGGCATCGGCAATATTATCTATATAGCTTTGGTAATCATTGCTGCTGATTCTGCTGAAATCAATATAAATAACATTATATTGATTAATATGCTGCATAGCCTCGGCATCACGGCCTATATTCAACTGTGCAAAAAGCTTTGCCGTAGCGGCACTTTTAGTCAAAAATGCTCCCAGCATATTAGCCATAACAGTTTTGCCAAAACGGCGCGGACGTGTGATGCACACATACTTGCCATTGGTGCCTATACGCTGCAGCATTTGGCCTATAAAGGCTGTTTTATCAACAAAATATGTACTTTTAGCCATCTCCTCGTATAACACTGCCGGAGAGAGAGTATTTAACAATAATCCCATATGATTCTCCCCCTTGCTTTTGCGCATAGTCTATATCACTGATTATAACATACATTTTCACAAGTGTTGTTTATTCCTTACAGCGTCAGCATCATACCCCTTTACCCGCCAGCACGCCTGCCCCCGCAGCCAAAAGTCCCAAAAGCAGGCTGCCGCCGCTGTACGCTGCCGCCGCGGCTATATTGCCTTCCGTCAGCAGCATCAGGCTTTCATAGCCAAACGAGGAAAAGGTAGTGAAGCCGCCCAGTAAACCTACGCACAAGAACAGGCGCCAAACCGAAGGCAGCAGACCGCGCTCCACAATCAGCGTCATCAAAAGTCCCATGCAAAAGCAGCCTATAATATTAATGGCAAAGGTTCCCCAGGGAAGGGCGCTGCCGCTCATCCTGCTGATAAAATTACCCAGCAGATAACGGCACACTGCACCCAGAGCACCGCCGACTGCTACGCTCAGTATCTCCTTCATGCGCTCTCCAGCTGCTCAATATATTGCAGCGTGCGCTGCCAGTCAATCTTCACTGCTGCCAGCTTTTCCTGCAGCTGCGCCACGGTATATTCCTCGCTGCGCAGCAGGCTCACAATATCGGCAAACTGCGCCTGCAGGCCGGTCAGCCCCAGCGTTGCGCACACACCCTTCAGGTTGTGCGCATAGCGCAGCACCTCCTGCCAATTTTCTGCAGCAGCAGCCTCCTCCAGCAGTCTGTAATCATCTGTTGTCAGCAGCTTGCGCAAAAAGCGCACATACATCTCTTCACTTTCCATAAAGCGCTCTTCCAGCGCTTCCTTGATATCAATCGCCACATACTGTGATATTTCCTGTAAACGCACAGCATCGCACCCCCTTCTGCTTTTAATGCTGCAGGTACGCACTCATCATCTGCGCCAGCAGCTTCATCTGTACGGGCTTCACCATAAAATCGTTCATACCTGCAGCCTTCGCCCGTTCCACATCACTGCTGCCGCTGTTGCCGGTCAGTGCCAGAATCGGCACTGTGTGCGCGTCATCACGTTGCAGCGCTCTGATGGCCTTGGCTGCCTCGCAGCCGTCCATTTCCGGCATCTGCATATCCATCAGCACCATGCTGATGCTGCCCTCGTCCGAAGCCTCAAACAGCTCCACAGCGACCTTGCCGTCGCAGGCAGGCACAACCTCCAGGCCATTCATCGTCAGCAGCTCGCTGATTATCTCCATGTTGATACTGTTGTCCTCTGCTACCAGAATTCTGCAGCCGGCAAAATCCTCCAGCTTCGGCATGCTATCCTGAGGCTTGCTTTCTACCTTTTTTACAATGTTGAACGGCAAAGAAATAATTACGCAGGTGCCTTCATCAACACGACTGCTGATGTGAATGCTGCCATCCATACGCTCCACCAGGCTTTTGACAATCGTCATGCCCAGACCTGTGCCGGTAACGCGCGGCACACCGAAACGGCTGTCGCGTTCAAACGGCTTATAAATCTTCTCCAGGAATTTGGCTGACATACCGCAGCCGGTATCCTTAATGACAAAGGTATAATGCACGCGGTTGCGCTCGTTCCCTGGCTCACGACGCGCCAGAAAGCTGATTTTGCCGTGTGCCTTAGTATATTTAAGCGCATTCGACAAAATATTATTCAGA
This sequence comes from Phascolarctobacterium succinatutens CAG:287, assembly GCF_000434895.1. Taxonomy (GTDB): domain Bacteria; phylum Bacillota; class Negativicutes; order Acidaminococcales; family Acidaminococcaceae; genus Phascolarctobacterium_A; species Phascolarctobacterium_A succinatutens_A. The sequence goes on along the minus strand of NZ_FR892793.1, from coordinate 20,373 downwards.
ATCTGCTGCAAGCCCTGCAAATCGCCGCTCACCATTTCGTCTTCTTGCAGCATAATCTGAGAATCAAAAAACTTTTGCTCCAGCTCGGCCTGCGCCGCAAAAATATCGCTGGTATCCTGCGCTACCTTGGCAATCATAAAGGTTTCCTGCACATGCTCCACCTTGCCGTTGTCCAGGCGTGCCATTTCCAGGATATCGTTAATCAAGGTCAGCAGCTGCTGGCCGGCGGCACGTATTTTGCGGATATATTCCTTCACCTGCACGCAGTCATCCTTGTGCAGCTCTGCCAGCTCCGCCATGCCGATAATGCCGTTAAGCGGCGCACGCATATCATGCGACAGTGCCGAAAAGAACATATTTCGAGATTTGGCATTTTCACGTGCTACCTGCAGCGCCTGCTCCGTCAGCTGCAGATGCTCCAGCTCCTTCTGTTTTTCAGCTTCTACCTCACGGAAGAAGAAAACTGCTTCGTCCTCATTCAGCAAATCATCGCGCATCAGGCGGACATTCAGCCATCTGTATTCCTTGCCGAAGCGATAGCGGAACTCACCGCCGAAGTCATTGATATGACGCTCCACCAGGTCCTTGATATGCTCACGCGCAAAGCTGGTCGCAAATTCTTCGGTAGCCTCCGGCTCCACATTCTTTATCAGCTCCTGCAGCAGCTCATCATAATCGCCCTCAGGCTCCTGCGGTCCCGGCGGAGTACTTTTCAGCATATAATAGCGTCCTGTAATATAATTAACTCTGAACACAGCCAGGAATGATTTGCTCATAACGCGGATAACCTCGTTAATGCTCTGCAGCTCCCTGTTCAGCACATGCTCGCGCAGTGCCAAACCGGCAGCCAGCAGCAGGAAAATAGCCAGCGTCAGGCTGAACCACTGCATCAAATCCTTATAATCACCCATCAGGAAATCATAAGGAATTGTTACGATAGATATCCAGCCCTTTTCCGAAACTTTGTAGTAAACACCGCGCTTATTGCCATCGTAGTCGGTGATATAAGATACATCACTGCCGGAATTGCGGATTTCCTTAAAAATTTTATCTACATAAGGCTGCTCTTCTTCTATCGACAGATTGCGGTCATTAATGGTAAACATAATATTACCGGACGGATCGCAAAGGTAGTAATAGCTGTCCTTCGGCAGCTTATTGTCACTCAAAAGGCCATTCAGACGCTCCGGATAAAGATTCATCGCCAGCACATTGTTATCGCTAAAGCGCACGGCCATCGTCAGCAGGCGCTCATTATTCTTGCCGTATTGATATAAATTAGTATAGGCTACGCCGCTTTGATTGCTCAGCGCTGCCTGATACCATTTCAGCGAAGCAACATCTGTCGGCTGTCCCTCCAATCGCTTGCCTATAAGATGCCCATGTACTACAGCGCACATATCAAAGCGGCCCACATCAGCATTTTTTTCCATATAATCGGTAAAATGCGTCAGCGCCTCCTCCAGCTCTGCATCCGTCATATCTGGCTTCATTTCCAGCATATGTGCAAGGTTCTGTGCGGCACTGCGCAGCAGCATTTCCTGAGCTTTTATGCGTCCTGTTTCCCTTGTGGCAAAGCGGGCTGCCAGCTGCTGTCCCATAATATGCGAATTATCCAATATTTTTTCGCGCACAATATACAGGCTCAACAGGGAAACAAGCAGGAAGAAGGCGAAGATGCCTATGCTGTATAGAGATACCTTTATTCTGTTCCTAAAAAATTTAAAGTCCATAAGCCCTCCATTGAGCCACTGTCAACAAACAAGTGCATATTTCATGTATACATATTTTATTATATAACACCAGGCACATCTCTACAAGTGCACACGTCAAAAAGCCGCCTGCGGATATAGGAGTTTCCTCTGCAGGCGGCTGAATAGGTATTTATGTATATATATGCTTGTCGTGTTACTATTGTTGACTAAAATATTGCATTAGGTAACGATGAAGGAGGTTAGGCTTCTGATTTTGTTAGTGAAGAAAGAGTTATTTTCATATACGAAATTACCTGCACAAAAAAGAGAAAAGCTGCATGTGAAAGATGTTATTACCTCTGCAGACAGCTGATCTCATCTTAATGTGTAATTATGATTTTTTCATAACTTCCATACTATATTAGTGTACCACATTATTTTCAAATTTTTTTCTCAGACAATCTAAAGTTATATCATGGATATCCTGCCTATTATAGAAATCTAATAAGGCTACACCTCCAATAATATTCAAATACTTTACAGGTTCCACAAAATATTTTCTTTTAAATTTTAAATCATTTACTTCCAACCATTCTTTCAACCCATCTAACACCCCTAATCTGACATCTTTGTTAGCAGTAGCTTTGCTTGACTGCAATAATAAAATATTAGATGCAAAAGCATTTTTTAAATAGAATTTTGTTAGTTCATATTTATCTGCTCTATTTTCATCATATGTATAATATCCTGCCCACCATAACCTGGAAACAGTATTAAGAACTTGAGATCTGCTAGGACCATAAGTATAAAAAAACGATTGATAATAAGCTCTATTATCTTTAGGGTTTCTCCAATCCCCTTTACGTCTATAATAAATATAATCCCAAAATTTCTCTACAGTCAGCCAAGCCCATAAACGTTCATCAGCAGCAAGACGCATCGGAATATTTTTCATTTTGGAATAAAGTAAGATAGTATTACTCAAATCACTAACAGAAAAATCTTCTTCCTCAGTCAAAGTAAAATCATCAACAGAAACACCAGTATTTTTTATATGATTATTATTAACCAAATATGATGTTATATCATCTCGATTTTCCGAAATCAGCATTGGAATAAATTTTTCATCATCAGCTTTCATTTCAGTAATACTTTCTCGAGTTAAAAATTTCAACTCCATTTTTTCACCTCATTCCTCACCTGGAAACATCTCTATTTCAGAAAAGGCCTTTTTTAAAGGGTTCTGAAATATTCGTTGTGCTATAACAAATATGGATTTATCTCCTGTTTGATTGATATTATCTAGGTATATATCATTGCTTTCTAATTTATCTGAAATAACTTTATACCATTTTTTACCCTCGTGTTCATCTTTTTCTTTTTCCATTACATTTAAAACCGTTATCATTACAGGCAACATAACCATCGTCATTATTGTATTTTTCAATACACCTTTTGCTAACTTCATATATGTATTGTATTCACTCTCATTGATGCAAATCAAAACATATTCATCCTGAGAAAAATTTAAGTCAATCCAATCTTTTTCATCATGTATTTTTTTCACTTTAAATATAGATTCTTGATTACAATAATCAACTGCATCGTTTAGCGTAAGAATGGTTTGGCCTGAATCTGCTAAGATATTTGCTTTTTCAATATTAACTTTTATACCTTGGTAAGCTATATTAAAGTTAGGATTATCGTAATCATCTATTCTTTTTAATGCAACAACAACACCTAAAACTTCAATTTCATCTGTTATATCATCAACAGGAATACTGACTTTATATTCAAATTTTCTTGTATAAAATTTTCTTCTATAAGCAGTCTTTGAACATTCAATATGTAACGCAAATGCCGCGAACCCCTCTCTTATCAAATTCAGTAATCCATCATCATTAAGATTAAACTTAGCACTAATTACAACATTATTAAATTCAACTTTACCATGGATTTCGCTGCTAAATTTTGAATTCTTATTATAATCATCCCTTCCATCAGCCAATACAGGATAAGGATATAAACTATTTTTTAGCCTCATAATGTTTTACCTCCCATTTGCAATATCGCTCAAAAGGTATTTTGAATCTTAATTTTACTATCATATTTTTCCTAACACCAGACAGTATTACTTTATTCTCTTCTCCACAAATAATTTTAGTTGTATCATCTATAGCTTCTATTTCAAGTATAGATAACTTGGCATCATACTGTTCTCCATTTACAAAGAACTCAAGTTTTTCTTTTTTATTGCTTGGTGCTGTAAAAATATACATATATATTCCCTGTGCCGAATTGATGCAAACTACTCTTTGATTCACATGAGTTTCTTCTTCTCTAAATCCTATCTCCATTTCCCCTGGAATTCTCGGTAGTTTTGTACCCTTAGTATGACCATGTTTTCCGCTACCTCTAGTAGTTGAAACATTTATTCCGTTTCCTTGTTCACCATCCACAAACTCCATCTGCTCTTTTTCTTTTTTATTCCTAACTTTTGTTTTTGTCGATTTGTTATGCTTCTCACCACTAACTTTCACTAATCCAATAATTTTTTCCTCCAACTGTTTTCCGTCTAAATCATTAGTGTTATCAGAAGGTAAAAATGCACTTACACCATAAGCATCATTTATTTCAGATATAGATTTCTCTAAAATGCTATTAACTTGTCCTCTCAAATATTTACGCAAATCAACATACATTTTATTTAGACGATTTCTATCCTTTGGATTTTTGCATGAGTCTGGAATCCATTTATCATGAGAAGCAACTTCCATTTTTCGAAATTCTCTATTCATATTAGGATCAGTCATTAACAAAATACCCGTAAACGAAGCAGAGCCGTTAATGTTTTTCTGCTCAAAAAGTTTCATGCCAGCTCCTCTAGTCATAAGTATACGCCGATTTAAATTTTCTGCTTCCATAATAAGTAAAACTGCTTCATCATCAGCAAATCCAAATTCTGATCCATAATCTTCAGCCTTGATTGATATAGTATGGCAATTTCCACTCTCATTTTCTAATAATATGTAATAATTATTCAGATCTTCTATTTTTTCTTCATCTATTTTATTGTAATTGGAATTTTTTATTTTATTGTAAATGAATTCGATATGGCTTCCAAGATTCTGCTTATTTATTTTCTCTCCACATATATTAACCTCTAACTTATCTGACCAAATTGAAACCAAAAAATTTTCTAAAACAGCTCTTTTTATTTCGAATCCCAAATCTGACTCTTCTCGCATTCCCATTACGTATATATCTGTTCCACATGAATTGCGAATGAAATTATCATCTATATCTGCTAATTTCATAATCGCTGTTTTTTTGTTACTATCACTCCAAAAAATATCGCCAGTAGTTAATTCACCATCAGATTCTTTAAAAGAAACTAATCTGCCTACACCAATATTAGACTTAATACCATTTTTATCTAGTGAAGAGTAAAATACCGTACGTAATTCAGAACACACAAAAGGTGCTGCTTTGCCTATGCCAAAACTGCCTTGAGATCCCTGATTATTATTAGCAGTACCTAACTCTTTTACTAATCTACTCCATTTGCTGCCTTTATGCCCATCATCAGCGCCTATTAATCCACACGTATTAAAGTCACTAATCCTTAAAACACGAATATCGTTTCCTAAGCATCTTTTTGCATTTCCAAATATATCCTGTATATCATTATCTTCTTTATTTTCCAGACATTTATCAATAATTACTTTGAACTCTTCGATTCCCGGAAACTTTGCAACAGGAATTCTAAAATCACAAAATTCAACAACAGTAGGTTTATTTTCATCAATTTTTTCTGCATCTAATGCATTTTGGATAGTTTCTCGTACTAATGATTTTATTGCAAAACCAGAAAATGTACATATACCAGAATCGTTAGGACCTTTAATTAAACCATCATTGTTAGGAATTGAATGCCATTTAGCCAACATAATCTTACCTTGTATAATATTCGAAAACCCAAATATATACTTGCCTTTCTTTCAATATCGCAATCCCAAAATTTTATAATGCATATATACTCAAATATATAGGCATTATGTTTTAGTATTTATAAATAGTAAATGATTATTTGTTTATTTTGCTCTACTTTATAATTAAAGTTCAAACTTGCCAATAGTATTGCATTTCCCAAATTTTTGTTTCTGTAATTTTACCTCTTGTTCAATTGCATTAAAAATTTTTTTCACATCATCTTCTGTATACTCATAGCTCGCCGTATTAGAACAATTTCCAAGCAATCTCAACGTGTCTAATATTTTATTTGTTCTATTCACAGCAATTTTATTGAATCTTTCTTTTTTTACATTTTTTTCCATGATAATCATCCTTTCTTTTAATACTTAAATTATACATCCCTCTCGAATATATGTCAAATATCGTCAGTATATTTTTCATATATTTCAATTATATCTATCATATATTTCGAATAAGGATATAAGAAAAAAAACTGCTTAAGAAAAATTCTCTCAAGCAGTTTTTATAAATTTATTTTATATGCACTATCTTATTCCATCAAGCGAACTAATTTGTTTTATATAAGCCTTCACTTTTTCCACACAACCACACAAATCATGCAAAATTTCATCCTCCCAAAACCTGATAACAATCCAGCCATTATCCCTAAGCATAATCGTATTCTCCAAATCACGTTCTATATTGCGTCTGATTTTATTATCCCAATACACACTATTATGCTTAATCTGGTGCTCATGAAAATTTTTTCCATGCCAAAAAACACCATCACAAAAAATCACTATCTTATATTTAGTAATCACTATATCAGGATGACAGTCATATATCCGATAGTATTTTCTGTATCGAATGCCTTCATGCCAAAGAGCTTTACGCAACAGCACCTCTATTTTGGTGTCCTTGCCTTTTATTCTGCTCATAGTTTTAGACACTATTGCATTTTTTGCATCCATTTACAAACACCACCAACAAAGTTGTATAGTAAAATTATGGTTCGCCTTCCATTATGGTACTTAAAGTTCTTCCCATACGTGTAACCATAGGCACAACTAAAGCATTTCCCATACAAAAATATCTGAACTTCTGCGGCATACCAGTATCAGTCCAATTATCGTCAAAGCCTTGGATACGCTCTGCTTCAACCTGTGTCAGTAATCTCAGCCTATTGGTTTCTGGATCTCTGATTACATGCGTGCTACGATTCAAGCTAGACTCTGATGTCAGCATTGTACGTGCCGGTGCATCAATAGAATCAGGAAAAGCGATCGCACCTTCACTAAATATATATCTATGACCTGTTTTGGAAGTACGTTCTATCTTCTTTGCTCCCTTAAGATATTCCCATTTTTCTAGCTTATCACCTAGATAATAATCTTCAGCTACATTCTTTGCAAGGATATCACGCAACAAAGTCGGTTCTTCCTCTATAGGTTTAACATTAGCAGTATAAATCTGTCCGTTTAGCATATAACCTGCATTTTTAAACTCAAAGCTAAAACTTTCTGATACTGTAGGGATATCTTGGAAATTAAGCATTTCCTCATTCACAACAAAATTCTGCTCTATTGGAAAACTTCTTGCAAAAAAGCCTATAGAACTTATTATATGCTCAGGATTTTGTCTGTTCATTCTTTCCGCATAACGGGTATTTGTAGAATACGCAAAAATAAACGTTCTGCGACGCCTTTGGGCAGCGCCATATTCAGCTGCATTAACTACACGCCATTCTACGGCATAACCCAAAGCAGCCAAACAAGCAAGGATTACACCAAAATCACGTCCTCGCTGAGATGCAGGCGATTTTAACAATCTGTCGACATTCTCCAACAATACAAAAGGTGCGTGTTTAGCTTCCAACGTATCACGTATCTGCCACCAAAGCACACCTTTTTTGCCTTCTAAACCAGCAGAACCTGGCAACGGTCTGGCAACAGAATAATCCTGACAAGGAAAACCACCTACAAGCAAATTATGGTCAGGTACATTATGCTTATCTACAATAGAAATATCTACACCGGTAAATTCGTCAATATCGCCCCAATGTTGGACATAACAGTCGTGAGCCCATTGTTTTGTCTTCCCGGGTTCCCATTGGGAAAACCACACTGTCTGAAAATCGCTGGATGCACGCTCCAAGGCAAGTCGGAACCCTCCTACTCCCGCGAAGAGCTCGCATACTGTTTTCTCCATCATTCCACGCCTTTCTTATATAATATACATATATTATATCATATCCTAGTGATTCGATCAAGTTTTAATTTTCCCTCATTCGTTGATTAATCAAATTTACAATATATGTATTGTTAAGCCAAAAGCTCTGTTTAGGCATACGTTCACCATTGGGCAACAGATCACTATCACTCAATGTACCATTACCTATAATACTTCCATCAGCAAACTGATAATATCTTTTTGCTGTATGTGGACGTATATGTATAATTTCAGCATCTGATTTTTTGGGCAAGTTGTTCTTTACTATCGGTCCATTTGCACTGGAAGTTATTTGGAACTTAATGCCTGCCCTCGCAACATCTCTAATCGCTTCCCATTCGCTCTTAACTTTTTCCAAGTCCTTCACAGGCATATTCCACAACAAACAACCCTTTAAAATATAATTGCTGTTTTGTTTTTGATAGATAACAAAAAGAAATTTGGTTTCACTCAAATACTCATAAAGAGTAGAATCTTCCCATTCCTCATTAACTAAATCCCTAAAACTAAATTGTGGCAACGGACTGTTTTCTCTCAATGTCCCTTTTTCATCTAACCGAATAGCTTTAGGAACTATATTGGCTTTTGCAAATTCTTCTGCTCTGTTTGATTTTATACCAAGCATTCTATAAGCCAACTCAATCCATTGAGCTTTATTGTTATTATATTCTCTGTTAAAGATGGTACATAACATCTCATCAGAAGTACCGATATACTGATTGATTTTATTCGTGATTATTTCTTCAAAACTCTTCTTTTCCAGTTCTGCAGGATCAGTTATGATTTCCTCATATGTATTGACACCATTAACTATATATTGGTTCAACACATATGTCATATATGAATTTTTATAGCAAAACGCCCTCTTTTTAGCCAATGTGTATGGTGGATAAAACTGCGGCACAATACTTTTTGCTGCAGTAGCACCCTTGGTGCATGCACCAAGATAAATTGTATCGCCTTCTGAAAGCTCTTCTGCTTTGCCAGCCTTAATCTTATCAATGATTTTCCTATAGTCCTGACGAATAATCTCCAAGTCTTTCGCAGGCGGAGTAAACAACGTAACATAATCAATAGAATACATCAAATTGCTTTCTAAAGTCTTATCTCTTAGGTAATACACCAACAAAAGCAATCTGCACTTTTCCCATAAATGTGATTGGAAAAAATCTTCTTCTACCGGCGAATTATAGCTAATCATAGTCAAGACTAATCTTTCACCTGCACGAAGCTCTCCTTTCTTATTCTTTTCATAAGGAGTTACTTTCAGCTCTACACCAGCTTTGACAAAATCCGCATGAGGATCACTGTTAGATTCATAATTAAAATAGACATTTTCTAATAAATTACCTAACCCGCCTTTACGATGTTTATTAGCATAACTATTTATCTGTTCTTCAGCGACCTGATGTTGATCCCTCTCGATTTTCCAGCCTATAACATCATAAAAACTTTTACCTAACAATTGTTTAGCATATTCTTCTATTGATTTAGGATTCCTATCATCGAACTCAAATCTTGCCATACCCATCACCTCATCATAATCTAGGTAAATAATCATTCTTTAATAAAAAAGGCATCTGCCAAGCTCGACAGATGCCACTGACTCACACAGTCAGGCATGACTTCTCTTAAAAATAGAGCTACCATGCAACTGCTATTAGTATAACATACAAAGACCTTTACGTAAAATTAAATTTAAATCTCTGCACCACTTGCACCACTACTTTTGGTGCAAAAATAAAAACTGCTCCACAACCACTAATATATATCCCTGCAAGTAAAGTCTTCGTAATGGTTCTAAAGCTTTATTTTATGCTGTTTACAGCTAAAATAAGGCTTTTTATTTATATTATATTAAAAATTACGAGCCTACGGTTTTTTAGCAAAAACGCCGAAAAAAGTGGTTCAACTGGTGCAACCGGTGCAAAACGCACCGTTAAAGCAGCACAAAAAAGCTGCCTGCAAAAGGACCTCGTCCCTCCGCAGGCAGCTGAATTTATTTCAATATGTAATCATGCCTGTTCCGCTCTGGCATCAATAGCAGCAGCTTCTTCATCCGTCATATATTCCGGCTTAATGTCACGTCCCATATGATTCAGCATCTTTCTGTCGCTGCGAATCGTAGCGCAGGCCACAGTCGTCAGCATATTACCGGTGATAGTAGCGGATGCGCCAGCCTTAAACGCTGTTTCACCGTCATTGGTCAGCAACGCACGGCCTGCACCCAGGCGAATGTTGGCCAGTGGATTGATATAACGGAAGAAGGCCACAGTACGCAGGATATCAGCCTCGCTCAGACGCGGCAGATGCCCCAGCGGCGTACCCGGAATCGGCATCAGCGCATTTAGCGGAATAGAATCAATGCCAAGCTCTGCAAGGCTGATAGCCATATCAAGACGGTCCTCCCAGGTTTCGCCCATGCCGATAATACCACCGGAGCAGGCGCACATGCCCTCCTCCTTGACCATCTTCAACGTGTTGATTTTCATATCATAGGTATGCGTAGTGCAGATATTGGGGAAGTTGCGCTTAGAGGTTTCAATATTATGATGATAGCTGGTGACACCGGCCTCATGCAAGCGATGCAGCTGTTCACGGGAAAGGAAGCCCATAGAAGCGCACAAATCAATCTTCAAATCACGGTGCATAGTCTCATACGCATGAATAGCCTTGTCGAATTCTTCACCGGTCAGCGCCTTGCCTGCGGTTACAATGGAAAAGCGGTGTACCCCCTCCTCCTGGTTCAGACGTGCCAGCTTCACGATATCCTCCTCCGGCAGGAAGCTGTAAACCTCGCAATCGGTATGGTTATGTGCGGACTGCGCGCAGAATTTGCAGTTTTCCGGACAGCGGCCGCTGCGTCCGTTGATAATGGAGCACAAATCCACGCGCTCACCGACAAAATGCTTGCGGATTTTATCTGCACCTTCACATAATTCCTGCAAATCGCAGGTCAGAAAGGCTTTTAAATCGTCCTGACGTGTCAATCTTCTGCCATCAATAATTTCTTGTGCTAATGCTTGCGGGTTCATATTCTCTTCTCCTTTTATAACCTATTTAATCGGTAGGCTTATGCTGTAAAAAAATAAGTGGTACGTTAACCTTGACCGTTTTAACGTGCACCATCGTTAACCCAAATTATAACATAGGATAACCTTGAGTGCAAGCAGATTGGCGCGCAATTTATAATTACAGCAATATTTTTTGCCGATACAGATTCCGAAGCAAACAAAAGGCTGCAGCCGGACGCCTGTCGGCGCCAAGCTGCAGCCTTCCATGTTTAATTATCTGCGGCACCACTGCCAGATGCGGTATTCCAGCCAGGCGCAGAACACACCGCTGAAATCCAGCAGCACATCCGTCACCCTGCAGGCACGTCCCGGCGAAAAGCTTTGGATATATTCGTCCAGCACCGCCGCGAACAACGCCAAAAACAGGATATAGCCGGTTGCTGTGCGATTCGACACGCCCAGAGCACTGAAGCTGTGGCACAGCAGCAGTCCCAGCAGCGCAAATTCGCAAAAATGCGCCAGCTTGCGGATATGATGCTCCACATCACCCGTCAGCTGGATATCCAGGTGCTGCGCCAAAAGCTGCGTCAGCGCAGTCACCCAGCCGCTAAGCTGGGATGACTGCCGCAGGGGCAGCGACGAATTATAAAAGATTATGCCCACAAAACAGGCAGCCAGTAAAAACCAAAAATACTTCATATAGCTCCATCACTCACTTAATGTGTCTGCAGCCAAAATCAGATATGACGCGTCAGGCACTCCATTACCATCATATTGCTGACAACACCTATACCGCCCGGCACAGGTGTAAAGGCACTGGCCTTTTCAGCAACAGCAGGATCAACGTCGCCCACCAGCTTGCCGTCTACAGCGTTGATGCCTACGTCCACAATCACAACGCCCTCTTTAACCATTTCCGGCTTCACAAAGCAGGCCTTGCCCACTGCAGCGACAATAACATCAGCTTGCTTTAAAAGCTCCGGCAGGTTGCGTGTACGCGAATGGCAGATGGTAACGGTAGCGTTTTGCTGCAGCAGCAGTACGCTCACAGGCTTGCCTACAACATTACTGCGGCCGATAACAACAACGTTCTTGCCCTCCAGCTCAATGCCATAGTGCGCCAAAGTTGCCATGCAGGCACGCGGCGTGCAGGCAGCAAAACGGCTGCGTCCCATGAACACATCACCAATATTCTGCGGATTCAGGCAGTCCACGTCCTTGTTCGGGGAAACTGCTGCGCCCACGTTATCGCTGTTGATATGCTTCGGCATCGGCATCATCGGCATAATACCGGTAACGTAACGGTTGCGGTTCAGCTTTTTGATGATGCTGATAACCTCTTCCTCCGGAGTATCTGCAGGGCAGGTGATAACCTTAGCGGCACCGCCCAGACTTTCAATTAATTTGACCAGCCTGTCCTTATATACGTGAGATGCAGGATCATCACCCACAACCAAAATAGCCAGGGTTACTACCAAGTCGTGCTGCTTAGCAACAGTAATCTTTTTGGCAATAGCCTCACGGTAAACATCAGCAACAGGCTTACCCCTCATTAAAACAGTTTCCATAGTAAATTCACCTCAAAAAAACATAGTTGATTTATTATAGATAGAAAATATATTAATAAATGGCGCTTTATCCTCCAAATTCCTTAAAGGATGGCGCTTTATCCGTCAGACTTTTTTAGAAGAGACCGCTGATAACACCATCATCCGTAACATCGATTTTCTCAGCTGCCGGAACCTTAGGCAGACCAGGCATGGTCATAACATCACCGGTCAGAACTACGATAAAGCCAGCGCCTGCTGCAATGCGGCAGTTGCGGATAGTAATCTTGAAGCCGCTCGGACGTCCCAGCAGTGCCGGGTCATCGGAGAAGGAATACTGGGTTTTAGCCATGCAGATAGGCAGGTTGCCATAGCCAAGCTCTTCAAATTCCTTGAGGGCTTTGTCTGCTTCCTTAGTATAGTTAACGCCGTCAGCACCATAAATTTCCTTAGCGATGGTTTCAATCTTACCCTTCAGGCTCATCTCCAGCGGATAAATCGGTGCGAATTTGCTCTCGCCGCTGTCTGCCAGGGCGATTACTTCCTTAGCAAGGTCGATACCGCCCTCGCCGCCTTTAGCGAATACGTCGGACAGTGCTACATTAACGCCATGCTTAGCGCAGTGCTCGCGTACTGCCTCCAGCTCTTCTGCGGTATCCTGAGCAAAGATGTTGATAGCAACTACGCAAGGAACACCGAATTTTTTAACGTTTTCGATATGCTTCTCCAGATTTACCAGACCTTTTTTAACTGCCTCTACGTTCGGAGTCTTCAGCTCGGTCTTCGGTACACCACCATGCATCTTCAGCGCACGCACGGTAGCAACGATAACAGTTGCGTCCGGCTTCAGGCCAGCATAACGGCATTTGATATCAAAGAATTTTTCTGCACCCAGGTCAGCGCCGAAGCCTGCCTCGGTGATAGTGTAATCAGCCAGCTTCATGCCGGTCTGAGTTGCCATAACGCTGTTGCAGCCATGGGCAATATTAGCAAACGGACCGCCGTGGATGATTGCCGGTACGTTTTCCAGAGTCTGTACCAGGTTAGGCTTAACGGCATCCTTCAGCAGAGCCGCCATTGCGCCCTGAGCCTTAATCTGGCCTGCAGTAACAGGGTTACCGTTGTAATCATAAGCAACGATAATTTTTGCCAGACGCTCCTTGAGGTCGTGCAGGCTGCTTGCCAGGCACAGAATAGCCATAACCTCGGAAGCAACGGTGATGTCAAAGCCGTCCTGACGCGGTACGCCATGAGCCTTGCCGCCCAAGCCTACTACGATGTTGCGCAGCTCGCGGTCGTTCATATCTACAACACGCTTCCAGGCAATACGGCGCGGGTCAATGTTCAGAGCGTTGCCCTGTTGGATATGGTTGTCCAGCATTGCTGCCAGCAGCATATGTGCGGAGGTGATAGCGTGGAAGTCACCGGTAAAGTGCAGGTTGATGTCCTCCATCGGCACAACCTGAGAATAGCCGCCGCCTGCAGCGCCACCCTTAATGCCCATGCAGGGGCCGAGGGAAGGCTCGCGCAGAGCTACGATAACCTTTTTGCCGAGCTTAGCCAGGCCCTGTGCCAGACCTACGGTAGTAGTGGACTTGCCTTCGCCAGCCGGAGTCGGGGTGATAGCGGTAACCAAAATCAGCTTGCCGTCTTTTTTATCTTTCACACGACGGATTAAATCGTAGGACAGTTTTGCTTTATATTTGCCATATAATTCAATATCGTCCTCGCTGATGCCTAATTTGGCAGCAACTTCAGTAATTTTCTGCATTTTTGCCTGTTGGGCAATTTCAATATCGGATAACATGTTTATCTCCTCCTATTTCATTGCGTAAAAACTACATTGAAAACAAAGTATCATATATAGTTCTTCCCCGAGCAGCTTTTTTCCTGCCCGGGGAAGTAAAATAATACAAAAATTTTTAGTTAAACCACACTTCTACCGTAGTGTTTTCAAGCACCTCACTGCCAGGTGGCGGCTTCTGCTGCCACGCATGGCCGCTGCCATAAGGCTTCAGCCGCAGCTTATACGGCTCCAGCAGGTCGATAGTATTACGCATATCCAGTCCTTTGAAGTCCGGCAGCTTAATTTTACCGTCCGGCATTCTTTGCAGCACCGGCAGCTGCTTCGGCTTGTTATCAGCCTTCTGGCTGACAGTATTCAACTCCTCAAACGAGGGCAAGCCCTTACTGTAGACCGGCTGAATGCCCTTCGCTACCAGAATCTGCTGCAGCGTATCGCGGAAAATAGGCGCGCTGACCTGCGAGCCGTAGAAGGCACCCTTCGGCGTATCCAGCATAACGATCATCGCATAGCGCGGTTTATCAGCAGGCACAAAGCCTACGAAGGAAGCAATGTACTGACCGGCAGCATAACCGACGCCGTTCTCGGCCCGCTTTTCGGCCGTACCGGTCTTGCCGGCAATGCGATAGCCCTTAATGGAGGCAGTCTTACCGCCACCCTCGCTGACTACCATTTCCATCATCTCGCGCATCTGGCGTGCCACCTGCTCGGTAATGACATTGCGCACCACCGTCTTCTTGCCCTCCTTGATGACGGTTCCGTCAGCAGCCACTATTTTTTTGACGATATATGGCTGCAGCAGCTCGCCACCGTTGGCAATAGCGCAAATTGCGCGCAGCTCCTGCAGCGGTGTCACGCCAATACCCTGGCCAATAGCCATGGTAGCAATATCAGGTTCGTACATATTCTTGGGATTATACAGGATGCCGTTTTCATCACCGGGAAGCTCGATGCCGGTGGGCGAGCCAAAGCCGAACTTTTTCGCATAGCTCGTAAGCTTTTCCGCTCCCAGCTGCATGCCAAGCTGTACCATACCGGTATTAATCGAAAACTTGATAACCGTTGAAAAGGGCACCGTCCCCATGCCCTCGCCGTCCCAGTTATAAATAGTGCGGTCAGCAATCTTGATATGACCGTTGTCTTGAATCGGTGTATCCGGCGTAATAATGCCCTCCGTCAGGCCCATGCAGCCTACAATCGGCTTAAAGACCGAGCCAGGCTCGTAAACCAGTGAAACAGCACGATTCTTCCAGCTATCAGGACTATATTTGCCAAAATTATTTGGATCAAAGGTCGGACGGCTGACCATACCAAGGATTTCGCCGGTATACGGATCCATGATGATTGCCGCTGCTCCCTGAGCCTTAGTGCGCTTCATAGCATCATCCATAGCATCCTCCAGCACATACTGGATTTTGCTGTCCAAGGTCAAATAGATTGTCGGCAGCTGCTCCTGCTTACGCTGCAAATCCTGCGCAGGCTCATTAAACAGCAGTCCTACCAGCCGCTTGCCGTTAGCATCCATGAGACATGAATAAAGCGTTTTCTTACCTTTAAGCAGGTCATCATATACGTGTTCAATACCGGCCAGTCCCTTGTCATCCGTACCAACATAGCCGATAACCTGTGCCGCTGCCCGCTTTTTAGTATAGTAGCGCTTGCTTTCCTGCTCAAAATGCAGGCCAGGCAAATCATTAGCGTCAATAATTTTCTGGATTTGCGCCACTTCCTTGGGATCCATATAACGCTTCAGCCAAAGATAATTACCGCCGCCACAAAAGTCCTTATAAAGCTTTTCGGGATCCCGCTTCAGCACCGGTGCCAGCAGATTAGCACACAGGCGACGTGCATCACGCGGCCCATGCTCTTTTATTCTGTTCTCGCTGTCAACCATCTTCTCGGGGTCCGCATAAAGCGAGCCCGTCATAATGCTCACGGCCAGCTCCTCTCCATCGCGGTCCATAATGCGTCCGCGCGGAGTGCCGCGCTCATAATCTAATGTCATCTGGTATTTGCTCATTTCCTTGTACTTTGCGGCATCTACCACCTGCAGCCAGACAAGTCGCAAAAATACAAGGAACACTAACAATCCCATCAATAAACACAGGCTAACAAAACGTTTTTGCGCATCCAATAAAGAAAAACGCTTCACCGCTGCCACCTCCCGCTATGCACAACGCGCAAATCACTGCGGCGTTTTTCCGGCGGCTCGGCCTCCAGCTTCTGCAGACGCTCTTCCTCATCATAAACTGACAACAGCAGGCCGATTGCTACCATAGAAATTACCATTGATGTACCACCATAGCTGATAAAGGTAAGCGGTACGCCGATAACCGGCAGCAAACCGCAAACCATGGCCATATTGGAAAAAGCCTGACCGATAATTAAAAATGTAACACCGACAGCCAGCAAAAAACCAACCTTATCACGTGTATGGAAGGCAATTTTACAACATGCAGCACACAAAAGACAAAACACTAGAATCAACAGGAAAGCACCAATTAAACCATTTTCCTGACAAAAAATAGCAAAGGCAAAGTCCGTATGTGACTCCGGCAGGAAAGCAAACTTAGCTGCACCATGTCCCCAGCCGGTACCTGTAAGCCCGCCACTGCCAATGGCCTTCAGCGACTGTATCGTCTGATAACCCCTGCCCTGAGCGTCAAGCCAGGGATCAAGCCATACCATAAAACGGTGCGCACGATACTCCGAAGAAAAAGCCAGAATGCCGCCTCCCACGACACCTAAGATACCCATACCGGTTACCCAAAGCATAGGCAGACCGGCAACAACAAATAATCCCATGACCAGAGCCACGATAATTGCTGCCGTTCCCATATCAGGCTGCTTATAAACAAGAAAACCAATTATCAGCGTCGGGATTATTACGCACAGACAATCGCCAAGGCGCTGGCTTAATCTTTCACCCCGCTTCATCACATTTCCCAGATACTTCGCAGCTATCATTATCAGCAAAGGCTTGGCTATTTCCGATGGCTGAAGCTTAAGCGGACCGATTTTGAGCCATCGGGCAGCGCCATTATTGACCTCTCCCACAAACTCAACTGCTATCAGCATGCCCAATACAACAGCCAAAGCCAAGTAAAGCAATTTTTTATTCAACCAAAATTTGTAGCCAAAATAGCGGATAATAGCAATTGCTACTATGCCAAGCAACGCATAGACATAATACAAAAGCAGAAAATAAAGACCGTCACCAAACATCCCTTGTGCCTTCACAAAGCTGGCACTGAACACATTTATGCCACCCACCAGCAGCAAAACTCCCACAAGTGCATAAACAGCAATGCAGGGATTGTCCCATAGCAAAAATCTCTTCTTCATGGCAAAGCCTTACTTAAAAAACTACCTCGCAGAAATTGATTGGCGTACCAAGCGCACTGAATTTCTGCTCATATTCTGTCTGTACAGGATTCTCATATTCAGAATGATGCAGGTCATAGCTCAAAGCAATAATCTGCAGGCCGAACTCCTTGAATTCCTCTACGGAAAAATCAAACAAAGCGCGGTTATCTGTTTTAAAGCGCAGGTGACCGCCCTCGCCCAGCAGCTGCTTATACAGCGCCAAGAAGTTGCGGTGCGTCAGACGGCGCTTAGCATGACGTGCCTTCGGCCAGGGGTCACTGAAGTTCAGGTACAGCTCCTTGATTTCGCCCGGCTCGAACCAGTCCAGCAGGTTTTCAGCGTTAGCGCAAATGATTTTTACATTCGTCAGCTCCTTATCCTTGGCAACCTTCGCAGGGAAATAGGCAATATCATGCTGTGTTTCAATGCCGATAAAGGCCTTATCCGGATACAGCTCTGCCATACCAATGGTAAAGCGTCCCTTGCCACAGCCAATTTCCAGACACAGACGTTTGCCCGGGAACATCTCCTGCCAATGTCCCTTGAACTTATCAATATCATGCAGGAAAACGTATTCTCCCTGCACTTCCTTCATAGCTTCTTCAATCCATGGTTTTTTTCTTAAGCGCATAGTCAGACCTCACATAAAAATATTTTCTCAATTATCTATTATACAACAAAACTTCTTATGGTGTAAAAAAGAATTATAAAAAAGCCGGCAGCATAATAACTACACTACCGGCATAAGCAGGTGTCTCAGTCCTTCTTCAACACGCCCTTTACCTTACGCAGCAAATCGTCGACCTTTTTATTTGCCGGCGAATCGTTATCTACCTCAAAGCGGCGGCTTTCATCGCCCAGCGGCTTATCCTTGCAGGCCAAGTCCTTCAGCTCGCCCAGCATTTTGATGCCTTCAATGCGTGCCTCCTCATAGGTAGACTTAAAGGCCGACAAATCCTCCGGGCAGCCTGCTGCCAGCCAGGCATTCGCCACCTTGCCCACAGCGTAGGTCACCGACATACCTACAGGAATCTGCACCGGCGCAAAGGGAATCAGCGTCGCCAGCGTCTGCCCTACAAAGGCACCGCCCAGTGAACCCAAAAGCCCCAGCACGGCACTTTCGGAAAGCTTAACACCGCGCAGCTTGGCCAGGCGGGTAATCATATAAACCTCGTTAGCCATCAGTGTCATCGTACCTACTACCGGAGCAACTACAATCACACCGGCGCGGGCAGCAGCCCAACGGCAGATATCCTCTGCCTCCTTATCCGTATCAACAGCATATTTCATTTTATGCTCATCTAAGCGTTCTGTCATTTTTACACCCCATTCCTTAAGCTTATAAACAGCATACTTTTTATAATTACATTATACAGCAAAGCAGGCAGGCAAAACAGTGAGTTTATCGTGAAATCACTGGCTATAGCAAACTTTTTCCGTCGCTGCACTAATCTCCTTAGCAAAGCAGGAGAGTTTATGGTAAAATATTATAGTATATATTGATATTACGTCGAGGTGGTGAGATAAAATGGCAGCAGCTACTGCGCCTGTCGTAGGACGTTTTGCGCCTACGCCCAGCGGCTTTTTGCATTTGGGCAACGTCTTCTGCAGCCTGCTGGCCTGGCTTTATGCCAAAAGCAGCGGCGGCAAAATAGTTTTGCGCATCGAAGACCTGGACCCGCAGCGCTGCTCGCGCGCTAAGGCTGACGCATTGGCACGCGAGCTGGAATGGCTGGGCCTCACCTGGGACGAGGGTGCGTACTGCAGCGCCGCTAGCGACAGCTTTTTCCAAAGCCGCCGCAGCAATATCTATGCTCACTGCTTTGACCTTTTACAGCTGCAGGAGCTTGTCTATCCCTGCTTTTGCAGCCGCAGCGAGCTGCACGCCGCCGAAGCGCCCCATGCCAGCGACGGACGTATTATTTACGCCGGCACCTGCCGCGAGCTGACGGCAGCACAGCGCAGCGCCAAAATGCAGCAGCGCCATCCCGCCTGGCGCATTAAGGTTGCTGACGAGCTTATCTCCTTTACGGATATGCACTATGGCAGGCAACAGGCTAATTTGGCGCACGAATGCGGTGACTTTATCCTGCGCCGCAGCGACGGCGTCTACGCCTACCAGTTAGCTGTAGTCATTGACGATGCGCTCATGGGCGTAAATCAGGTAGTGCGTGGCTGCGATTTGCTCAGCTCCACACCGGTACAGCTTTATCTTTACCGCCTTCTGAACCTTACGCCGCCGTCCTTCTGCCATATACCGCTGCTGACAGATACCGAAGGACGCAGGCTTTCCAAACGCGACGGTGATTTGGAAATTGCAGCCCTCAGGCAGCACTTTGGCAGTCCCGAGCCTATTATCGGCCTCCTGGCCTATCTTGCAGGCCAGCTGCCCAAGCCGGAACCGCTTACCGCCGCAGAGCTGCTGCCGCTTTTCCGTCCGGAATCGGTTCCCCATGACAATATCGTCGTACCGCAATTGCTTTGATTGCGCAGGCAATAACACATTTCACTGATTATAAAACCTGGGAGGAATATATAATGAAAAAATATTTAATGAAAATCAAGGTTAATATGCTGATTGTACTTATCATCAGCTTGCTTGGCGGCATGGCCGGCAGCTACTTCTTCAACAACCGCTGGTTAGGCCTGATTGTAGCTATTCCCCTGTGCGCTCTGTATATCTATCAGGTATATCAGGTGCAGGCCGATTACCGCGAACAGCACACCAAAAAGAAACACACCAA
>NZ_FR892792.1 GCF_000434895.1 Phascolarctobacterium succinatutens CAG:287 | reverse complement strand
CAGCTAAGATTCCTGCTTCCCGTCAGTTAATGCCTTTGGCATTTGCCTGCGGTTGGGGCGGTATCATCACCATGGTTGGTACACCTCCTAACATCATTGCAACTGGTGCAATGACCGCTGCCGGTCTCCCTGCATTCGGCTTCTTCGAATTCGCATGGATCGGTATTCCGGTATCTGTTGCCGGTATGCTCTACATGATGTTCATCGGCAAACATCTGCTCCCGAAGGTTGAGCTTGATGCTGATCAGGAGATCGAACAGGAAATCGAAGCTAACAGCACCGATTCCAAGAAAATGGTCATCTCCGGTATTATCCTGCTGGCAGTTGTTATCGTAATGGCACTGGGTATCAAAGGCGTAACCCTTGAGATGGCTGCTATCATCGGCGCTCTGGTTTGCGTACTGACCGGTTGCTTAACTGAAAAACAAGCTTATGCATCCATCGACTGGGTAACCATCTTCCTGTTCGCGGGTATGATGCCTGTATCCTCCGCAATGGATAAAACTGGCGCTGGCAAGCTCATCGCTGAATGGACCGTTAGCCTGATGGGCGGCTCTCCTTCTCCGTTGGTAGTAACCGCAGTTCTGTTCATCTTGTCCTGCGGCCTGACTCAGTTCATGTCCAACACCGCATCCGCAGCTCTGCTGTGCCCGATCGGTATTGCAATTTCTAAAAACCTGGGCGCTGACCCGAAAGCAGTTCTGATGGCTATCGCTGTTGCAGCATCCTGCGCATTCGCAACTCCGGTAGGTACTCCTCCGAACACCCTGGTACTTGGCCCTGGCGGATACAAATTCATGGACTATGTAAAAGCTGGTACCGGTCTGGATAAAACCGGCGCTGGTAAACTCATCGCTGAATGGACTGTTAGCCTGATGGGCGGCTCTCCTTCTCCGCTGGTTGTAACTGGTGTACTGTTCGTCCTGTCCTGTGGCCTGACTCAGTTCATGTCCAACACCGCATCCGCAGCTCTGCTGTGCCCGATCGGTATTGCAATTTCTAAAAACCTGGGCGCTGACCCGAAAGCAGTTCTGATGGCTATCGCTGTTGCAGCATCCTGCGCATTCGCAACTCCGGTAGGTACTCCTCCGAACACTCTGGTACTTGGCCCTGGTGGATACAAATTCATGGACTATGTTAAAGCTGGTACCGGCTTGGTTCTGGTAGCTTTCGTAGTATCCCTGGTTGTTATCCCGATGGTATGGCCGTTCTTCCCTGGCAAATAATTTGTTAGGTTAGACGCTTACAAGCAAATCAATCCCCGTCACGAAAGTGACGGGGATTTTTGTTGTTTAAAATATGGCTGAGACCAGCAGAAATACGTGATTTCAAGGGTGAGCATACAGACATATTTTTAATAAAAAAGGGGAGTGAACCGATAAAATCATAAACAAGCAATACTATGTATAAATATGCAATAAGCTGAGTAGAAAAACATGTAAAGTACAGGAATAAAATAAATGAAAAAGGCTTGCAAATTTGTCAGAAGTGTGTTAAACTTAACACTGTTAACAATTAAGTAATTAAAGTAAGTGAAAAAGCCGATAAAGTAAGTTATGTAAGTGAAGGCTATTTTAAGTCTTCAATAGCATAGGAGTTGTCGGAAATGTAAGTACTATAAATTTTTAATGATAGAACTTACTGATAACTTGTTGAATTATTTTATTGATGACCTTCAGTGTGTATAGTGACACACAGACAACAAAACATTTTTATTATTTTAAGGAGGAAAACAATGTCCCCAGCTATCAAATGTCTCATTCTTTTGGCAGTAGTTGCATTATTCTTCGTAACTGAACTTATTCCTCTCGCAGTTACTGCTATTGGTGCCTCTGTGGCATGCGGCCTGTTAGGCCTGATTCCTGCTAAGCAAGTATTCAGCGGTCTGTCCAACTCCACTGTAGTACTTTTTGCAGGTATGTTCGTTGTAGGCGCTTCCATGTTCTACACCGGCCTGGCTCAAGAAATTGGTAACACCGTAGTTAAAATGTGCGGCACCAGCGAAAACAGCCTGATGTTCGGTCTGATGATCGTTGGTACAGTAATGTCCGCAGTTCTGTCCAACACCGGTACCGCAGCTTGCATGCTGCCGGTTGCACTGGGCATCTGCTCTGCAGCTAAAATTCCTGCTTCCCGTCAGTTAATGCCGTTGGCATTCGCTTGCGGTTGGGGCGGTATCATCACCATGGTAGGTACCCCGCCGAACATCATTGCAGTAGGTGCAATGAATGCTGCTGGTATCGAGCCGTTCGGTTTCTTCGAATTCGCTTGGATCGGTGTTCCCATCTCCGTCGCTGGTATGCTCTACATGATGTTCCTGGGCAAATATCTGCTCCCGAACAAACAACTCGATGCTGACCAAGAAATCGAGCAAGAGGTAGAGGCTAACGAAATTTCCAGATCTAAACAAATGGTTTCCGGCGTTATCCTGCTGGGCGTAATCCTGGTAATGGCTGTTGGTATCCCGGGCGTATCCCTGGAAATGGCTGCTATCATCGGCGCTCTGCTGTGCGTACTGACCGGCTGCCTGACTGAAAGACAAGCTTATGCTTCCATCGACTGGGTAACCATCTTCCTGTTCGCTGGCATGATGCCTGTATCCTCCGCTATGGATAAAACCGGCGCTGGTAAACTCATCGCTGAATGGACTGTTGGCCTGATGGGCGGCGCTCCTTCTCCGCTGGTTGTAACCGGTGTACTGTTCATCCTGTCCTGCGGTCTGACTCAGTTCATGTCCAACACCGCATCCGCAGCTCTGCTGTGCCCGATTGGTATTGCAATTTCCCAAAACCTGGGTGCTGACCCGAAAGCAGTTCTGATGGCTATCGCTGTTGCAGCATCTTGCGCATTCGCAACTCCGGTAGGTACTCCTCCGAACACTCTGGTACTCGGCCCTGGCGGATACAGATTCATGGACTACCTGAAAGCTGGTTGCGGTCTTGTAATCGTATGCTTCATCGTATCTCTGATTGTTATTCCGATGGTATGGCCGTTCTTCCCCGGCAAATAATTCCAGGCAGACGAATAAAGCACCATATGCTTCGTCACAAATGCCTTGACGTACTGGAAGTACGCCGGCGGCATCCGTTCCTCGCCTCTGGCACTTTCTCGCCAGCCTGGTGATTGGAACAAAAGACGAATAAAGCACCATATGCTTCATCGCAAATGCCTTGACGTACCAGAAGTACGCCGGCGGCATCTGCTCTTCGCCTCTGGCACTTTCTCGCCAGCCTGGTGATTCAAAATGATAAAGCAACAAATGCTTTGACAGTCAAAATGCAAATCAACCCCTGTCACGAAAGTGACGGGGGTTTTTGTTATATGTGTTGAATTTTGTTAACGGTGCCATAAAAAAAACACATCTTTTTGCTATACTTGCTTTGACCTCAAAAAGAGTAGAGGTTATAATAGTAAAGGAATATATTTAAGAATGAGGGATGCCAAATGATGAGTTTCGTGAAAAAGAATAAATATATCCTCGTAGCAGCTGCGATTTTGCTGGCAGGCAGCTATGGTGGCTATAAATATTATCAAAGCACGCAGGTTTCTACTGCTGCTGTTAAGATGGGCGAAGTAAAAAAAGGTAATATTGTAGAAACTGTTTCGGCTACCGGCGCCTTGAGCGCACAGGATAATGTTGATATCAGCTCCAAGATTACCGGACGAATTGTTGAGGTACTTGTTAAAGAAAACCAACATGTCAACGCCGGTGATGTACTGGTGCGCCTTGATGCAACATCTTTGAATGCAACGCTGGCTCAGATGCAGGCCAAGCTGCATAACGCCCAGGCTAACTATGAGCGTAATCTGAACCTGCTGAACTAGCTATGAGCGTAATCTGAACCTTCTGAACCGCGGTGCTATCAGCCAATCAACATTTGACAGCGTGGAGGCCGATTATCTTGTAGCCAAGAGCAACTATGAAAAGGCTGCTTCTGATGTTAATGATACTGTTATTACCACACCGATTTCCGGTTACATTATCGGTAAGCCTACACCGGTTGGTCAGACTATCAGCTCTGGTATCAGCACACCGCAGGTTATTATGTCTGTGGCAACGCTGGATAATATGGAGATTGAAGCACTTGTCGATGAATCCGATATCGGTCAGGTTAAGGACGGGCAAAAGGTAAAGTTTACTGTTGATGCTTATCCTAACGAAACATTTACCGGTAAGGTACGCTTGATTTCCCGTAGTGCAACTACGGAAAACAACGTTATCTATTATAAGGTTTATGTTACTGTTGATGATGCTAAGGGCAAGCTGCTGCCGACTATGACAGCAAGAACCGAGATTATTATCGATGAGGCGGATGATGTAACTATTGTTCCGCTGAATTGTATTTACAGCGACGGTACTCGTCGTTACGTAAAGGTATATAACGAAAAGACTAAGGAAACACGTGATGTAGATGTAAAGCTTGGCCTGACGAGTGACAGCGAAGTAGCAGTTACGGCAACCGGTCTTAGCATTGGTGACAAGCTGCTGGTGAAGAAGGCTGTCAGCAAGCAGAGCAGTAACAGAATGGGCCCACCGCCGATGCACTAAGGAGGCGTTAGCGTTATGTCTGTTATCGAATTAAAAGATATTATGAAAACCTATCAGATGGGTGACAGCGTGGTACACGCGCTTTATCACGTTAATCTGAAGATTGAGCCGGGGGAATTTACTTCTATTATGGGGCCTTCCGGCAGCGGTAAATCTACGATGATGAATATTCTCGGTTGTCTGGACAGACCGACCTCCGGCGAGTATTTTCTTGATGGCAAGGAGATTGCCGGCTATGATGACGATGAGCTGGCGCATACGCGTAATGCGAAGATAGGCTTTGTCTTCCAAAACTTCAATCTGCTGGCTAAGCTGACTGCGCAGGAGAATGTAGCTTTGCCGCTTGTATATGCCGGTGTAGACGAGGAAGAGCGCATGGAGCGCGCTAAGAAGGCACTGGAGGCTGTTGGCCTGGGCGACAGGCTGGAGCATAAGCCTATGGAAATGAGCGGTGGTCAGCGTCAGCGTGTGGCCATTGCCAGAGCCTTAATCAATAACCCGGCGATTATTATGGCCGATGAGCCTACAGGCAATCTTGATACCAAATCCAGTTACGAGATTATGGATATCTTTAAGAAAATGAATGAGAGTGGCAAGACGGTGGTTATGGTTACCCATGAGCCGGATATTGCCGAGCAGACGAAGCGTATTCTGGTAATGCGCGACGGACAGCTGGTAAGTGATGAACGCAGCGGCGGCAGGACTGATTATGCGGCCAAGGAGCTGCAGCAGATGCGTGACGGTACGCAGAGCTGATAAAGGAAGGTAGATATTTATGTTGAATGAAAGCATTAAAATGGCTTTGCAGGGCATGGTTTCCAATAAGCTGCGTACCTTCCTGACGCTTTTGGGCATTATTATCGGTGTTGGCGCCGTTATTGCAATGGTCAGCCTTGGCTTTGGCCTTAAGGAGAATGTCAAGAACAATATCTCCAAGCTGGGAAGTAACCTGCTGATTATTACTTCTGGAGGCCGTACCTCTACCGGTGCGCGTCTGGCAGCGGGTGAAGGCGTTAAGCTGACGTATGATGATATGCAGGCTATCGAGAAGCAGGTTGATGGTATTGCCAACATTTCGGCTAGTGTCAACAGAAGCTATCAGATGGTTGCAGGTAACCAGAACTGGACCAGCCGTGTCGAGGGTACAACTCCGAGCAACTTTACCATTTCCAGTCTGGAGGTTGAGGACGGACGTATTTTGAACGAGCGTGACCTCGTAAGCCGCGGCAGAGTAGCAGTTATCGGTAAGACTGTTGCTGACAGTCTGTTCCCGGAGGGCAACCCGGTCGGCAAGATTATGCGTATCAATAAGGCACCGTTTCAGGTTATTGGGGTTTTGAAAAGCAAGGGACAGGGCAGCATGGGCATGGATCAGGATGACGTGGTTTATGTTCCTCTGACAACGGCACAGAACCGTATGATGGGTATTACGAATGTACAACGCATCGCGGTACAGGCTGAGAATGAAAACGTTATTAATGATGTGCAGGCCGATGTAGAACAGGTGCTGCGTACACGTCACAAGATTAAAGAGGGCGCTAACGATGATTTTACCGTAGGCAACATGGCGCAGATTATGGAAACTATGATGTCGACGGCTAACAATATTACGATACTTCTCGGCTGCATTGCTGCTATCAGTCTTTTGGTCGGCGGTATCGGTATTATGAATATTATGCTGGTATCTGTAACAGAGCGTACGCGTGAGATTGGTATCCGCAAGGCTTTGGGCGCTACCTATAATAATATCCTGCTGCAGTTCTTGGTTGAATCCATGGTAATTGGCATTATCGGCGGCACCTTAGGTGTAATACTGGGTATCGGTGCTTCCTGCATTATCAGCAGTATGGCAGGCTGGAATACAGTTATTTCCGTCTGGGCGATTGTTATTGCGGTAATCTTTTCGGTCGGCATCGGCTTGTTCTTCGGAATTTATCCGGCACGTAAGGCAGCGCTGCTTGATCCGATTGATGCTTTGAGATACGAGTAAAATAATATGATAAAGTGAAGAGTGGTTCTCTTCACTTTATCTTTAAAATTGGAGAAAAAATGACAAAACGAGAACCTAAACCCCCTACATTTAAAGATTATTTGCAGGCCTTTTCAGATTATCTGAGAAGGCCTAAAACTGTTTTTGATTTTAAAGACCGTACAAAGGGAATTTTATTGCTTATTGCGATAATAATTCTGCTGCAGAAGGTTGTACAAATGCTGAGTGATTGATATAATAAAATAATAGAAAAGTGTTGAGCAAGGAGGATGACTGTGACTGGGAAGGGACTTGGTATTTTAGGCGGGACCTTTGATCCTATTCATATAGGGCATCTGCGTATTGCTGAAGCTGTTTACGAACGTATTGCACTGGAACAAATTATTTTTATCCCAGCTTTTGTACCACCGCATAAGGTAGGACAGGATTATGCGCCGGCAGAGCATCGTTATGCGATGACTGAGCTGGCAGTAAAGCCATATCCGCATTTTACTGTATCAGATATGGAGCTTCAACGTAGCGGCGTATCCTATACGATAGATACACTGCGTGAGCTGCGACAGATGTATCCGGATAAGGAGCTTTACTTTATTATTGGTGCTGATTCGGTAGCTCAGCTGCATACCTGGAATTCGATTGAGGAAATGCTGCAGCTGGCAACCTTTGTAGCTGCTGGCCGACCGGGCTATGATGGTGTGATGGAAGAGGTAGTGCAGCATCTGTGTGCTGCTGCTGCGGAAAGAATTATGCTGCTGCATACACCCGAATATGATATTTCATCTACCGAAATAAGGACAAGGCTGCACGAAGGAGCAAGCCTGGCAGGCTTAGTGCCGCGTGCTGTAGAGCAATATATCGTTGCTCACAATTTATATCAAAGGCAGGGATGAAGCAGAAATGATGACAATAGACGAAATGAAACAGCTTTTACAGGCTTCCTTGCCGCCGAAGCGCTATAAACATTCCGTACATGTTTACGAAACAGCTTTGGAGCTGGCTGAGGCACATAAGCTGCCGAAAGAAAAAATTGCGATTTGTGCGTTGCTGCATGATTGCGGCCGTGAGGTTGCCAGCAAAGAAAGTGCGGCGAAGGCAGATGCACTGGGAATTGCTATTGATGATGTAGAACGCAATCAGCCGATTTTGCTGCATGCTAAATTAGGTGTATACTATGCGCAGACCAAGTATGGTGTAACCGATAAGGAAATTTTGGCAGGTATTGCGCAGCATACGACAGGTGCTGCCCACATGACAGATTTGGCAAAGGTTGTATTTTTGGCAGATATGATTGAACCGGGAAGAGAGTTCCCGGGGATAGAGGATTTGCGCAAGCTGGCACATAAAAGCCTTGATAAAGCAATGCTTAAGGCCTACAGTAATACTATTGAATATCTGCTTGTCGGCGGACAATTAATTCATCCGCATTGCATTGACGGTTATAATGAGCTGATGCTGGCGCAGAAATCAGATAACAAATAGGCGGGGCGAGTATGGAAGAAAATAATAATCAACAACCGCCGTTAAGACACCGCAGAAGGCGCAAGATTCGTTGGGGAAGATTGCTTTGCCTGCTTATTTTTATAGGCCTTTTGGGAACAGCGCTTTTCTGGGGAACCTGCTGGATATATAATAAGTTTATCAATCCGCCGCATGTTGGCGTGACTGCAGCAGATGATAAAATACGTGATGACCAGAAGCTCAATGAACGCATTAACGTCCTGCTATTGGGCATTGATGATGGCGACAGCGAAGCAGCGGAAAGTGAGCCTAAACGCACAGATGCTATTATACTGCTGAGCTTTGATCCGCAGAATAATAAGGTAGCTGTTTTATCTATTCCGCGTGATACGATGGTAGTGCTTCCTGGTCATAAGGATCCGGAAAAAATTAATGCAGCCTATGCCTATGGCGGAGCTGTGATGGCAAAGCAGACTGTAGCTAATTTGTTGCGTGTGCCTATCCATTATTATGCGCTGGCAAACTGGCGTGGCTTTATTGATGTGGTAAATTTAATTGGCGGCGTAGATATCTACGTAGAAAAGGATATGTATTACGAGGATCCTTATGCTGATCTGGTTATTGATATCAAGCATGGCTATCAGCATATGGATGGCGAAACTGCCGGTAAATATGTGCGCTTTCGCAAGGATGAGCTTGGTGATATAGGACGCGTGCAAAGACAGCAAAAATTCCTGAAGGCTGCGGCTGAGCAGATGTTTTCTGTACAGAATGTAACCAAGGTAAGCAGTCTGCTGGCAACGCTGGACAAATATGTGGAAACAGATCTTAATACCTTGACAATGCTTAAGGCTGCCAACAGTTTTAAGCTGTTTGGTGATGATAAGCTGCGCAGCTGTATGCTTTATGGCAAATTTGACGATAGCACCGGTGTGAGCTATTGGCGGGCTGAGCAGGCTGATGTAAACAAGTCCTTGGATGAGCTGGGAATTCCTTATCTGAAAGAGAAGGAAGAGGAAAAGCCGGAGGTTGAAGAAGAGCCGAAGGAGCACCTGCAGCCTAAGGACAGAGATGAATTAGAACAAGAATCAAAGCTTGCTGGAAAAGTAGGTAATAATTAAGGAGGATGCTTAATGGAAACTAAAGAAATTGCACAAAAAATTGCGGCTGCGGCTAATGAAAAAAAAGCAAAGGATATACTTTTATTAAATATGGAGGGCTTGTCTCCGGTTACAGATTTTTATGTTGTATGCAGCGCCGGCAACAGCACCTTGGTTAAGGCAATTGCTGACAATATTGAAGATAAGATGGCAGAAGCAGGCGTACACCCTACCCACAAGGAAGGCTATGCTGACGCACGTTGGGTACTGTTGGATTACGGTGATGTTGTTGCTCACGTTTTCCTGGAGGAAGAACGCGATTTTTATAATTTAGAGCAGCTGTGGGCAGATGCTCCGTCGGAAAGCTTTGTGGAGAATACGGATGATTGATAATAAAAAATTCAGCAGAGCCAAAAAGGCTCCTGTTGTTACGAACAATACGAAATACCGTCCTGGTGATGTAGTCAGCCTGAAGGTTGTGCGTATGAATGAAAATGCTGCCTTCCTTGATGCAGGCACTGGTAATACCTCTGACGATATCATGCTGCATAAGCTGCAGCAGACCTCTGAGGTTAATGTTGGCGATGAGGTAAAGGTTTACCTTTATCTTGACCCCAGCAAGCGTCTGACGGCCAGCATGAAGCTGCCGAAGATGCGTGAAGGCCAGTTGGGCTATGTACGTGTGCTGAGCGTTACCCGTGACGGCGGTTTCGTTGATATCGGCGCCGAGCGTGGCGTTTTCCTGCCCTATAGCCAGATGCGTGGCCATGTAAACCCCGGTCAGCTCGTATGGGTAAGGCTGTATCGCGATAAGAGCGGCCGTCAGGCTGTGACGATGCGCGTAGAAGAGGATATGGTGAAGGCTTCCAAGCCTGCAGAGGGCTTAAAAATCGGTGATAAGGTTACCGGTACGATTTACAACATTCTGCCGGAAGGCTTCTTTCTTTTCACTAACCAGCGCTTTATTGCCTTCCTGCATCGCAGTGAAGTGCCCGGTGGCAGACTTGACTTCGGTCAGGAGATTACCTGCCGTGTAACCTATCTGCGCGAGGATGGACGTATTAACGTTTCTATGCGTCTGCAGAAGGAGAATGCACTTGTTGCGGATGCTCAGGATATCTATGATTTCCTGGTGAAGCGCAATGGCAGCATGCCTTACTGCGATTCTACGCCGCTGGAGATTATCAAGCAGAAGTTTGGTATCAGCAAGGCTGCCTTCAAGCGTGCGTTGGGCCATCTGATGAAAGAGGGCAAGGTGCGTCAGGAGAACGGCTGGACCTATTTGACGGAAGGTCAGCAAGAAAAGTAAATTTAATATTTTAGGCATAAAAAAACCTGTTAGCTGAGTTTTTCAGCTAACAGGTTTTAATTATCTCAGTCTGAAGGTGAAGGGTAAGCGCAAATAGCAGCGAACCTTTTGACCGTTAGTACCGACAGCGCTGGTGAAGCGCCATTTATAAGCGGCATTGATACCTGCCTGGTCGAGGTTAGCGTTACCGCTGGAGCTTACGAGGGTAACCTCATCAACAGTACCGTTGGTATTGACCAGAAGGCGTACAACGCCTGAACCGGTGATGCCTGCATTGCGTTCTGCAGCAGGGTATACAGGATCAATCTTGCGGATAATACGCGGCATAACTGCAACAGAAGCGTTGCCGCTGCCACCGCCGCTGCCACTGCCTGTACCGCTGCCGTTGCCTGTGCCGTGGCCGCTGCCGTTACCGCCGCCACTGCCGGAGCCGGTGCCGGGGCCGACACCGCTGCCGTGGCCGCTTCCCTGACCGGTACCGCTGCCCTTACGGGCAACCTTTTTCACAGCAGATTTTTTATGTACAGGTTGAGGCTTATTCTCATCGTTTTTCCAGATAGCCTCCGGATCCGGTGTAGGCTCTTCCTGCACATCTTCTTCAGTAGAGTTTTCTTCGTCGTTTGCATTACTGTCTTCAATGTCGGCATCATTGCCGCCACCGCCGCCGCCGCCGCCAAACAGTGATACCTCTACGATATCGTTAGCAGGCGGATGCGATAAATTAAACAGTCCGACGAAGCTTACGAAAAGTAAGATAAAAATATGTGTTACGATAGAACCGATAAAGCCGATTCTACTGCGTTGACCAGAATTCATTATTTACCAGCTCCATCCGTTGCCAAACCAAAGCGGGTAATACCTGCGCCTTTAAGTTTATCAATAAGTTCAATAACACGACCGTAATCAACATCCTTGTCTGCTCTGATAACAATAGCAAAACGAGGATTATTTTTTTGCTCGATTGAGGATTGGGTTATTAAAGATTGGATATCTGTCGGCGCATCGCCAAGATAAAGAGAGCCGTCATTTTTCAGGGATACGGCGAAGGTTGTCGTTGTATCCGTAGCAGCATGTGCTGCCTGCGGCAGTTTAACGGGAATGGTTTTCAGGTCGATCATGTACATGGTGCTGAGCATGAAGAATACCAGCAGGAAGAACATGATATCGATCATAGGGATAATAATAAGCTCCGGTGTTTTTCTATCACGTACATTGCGCAGCTGCATTATTTACCACTCCTTGTTTCTGCTTCGAGAAGAGCACTGAAGCATTGCTCCATGTCGGTAATCATATTATCCATACGATGGGCAAAATAAGAGTGTGCGCACAAGGAAAGAATAGCTACGCAAAGACCGGTAGCGGTAGCGATAAGTGCTTCGCCGATACCGCCGGTAATAGCGATAGGAGCGCCGGATTCCAGATTGAAGATACTGAAGGCGCCGATCATACCTACGATGGTACCGAGCAGGCCCAGCAGCGGGGACATAGTAACAATAATAGCAAGGTAGTCCAGTTTATTTTTCAGTTTAGCAATGAAAATACCTGCCTGGCTTTCCAAAAATGCTTTTTGTTGTTCTCTGCCATCGGTAATTTTAGCTGCATCAGCAACGATTTTAGCGCATTCGCCGTTGGTTGCTTCTGCTAATTGAAAAGCTTCTTCTCTTGCGTCAGCTCGCAAAAGTTCGCAATACTTAGCGGCAAATGGCTGACCGCTGTCTTCTGCCTTGTAAAACAGAAAACGCTCAATTGCAATTGCAATTACTGCGATTGAACAGAAAAGCAGCGGCCACATAACGAGACCGCCTTTGTGAAAATACATGATTGTTTGTTGAATTGCTTCCATGAATTGCCTCCTAAAAATACTCATCAAAAAATTTTTGGCAGCAGCAACTGCCTCAGCTTGTTTTGAAAAATGTTACAAGCTGAATAAGGTTAATTTATAGTATATATTATCAATATGCAAAAAGCAAGAGGTTAGAAAAGATAATTAGCTAAAAGTGTTTAGAATGTAACAGTATTGACTTAAGGTAGCAGAACAATAAAAGCAGGGAATTTCTTTATGTAGAAATTAATGGAAAAAACATAAAATAATTTGGAAATTCAGAGCATAACTTTAGTTTTTCCGGAGTTTTCCTCATTCATCCGCCTATCTCTTGCAGACTTCCTTATAATGGTATATAATTTATCTAATCCAGATTATACAAATCATGATTAGATAAATGAGGTGAGTAAGATGTTTATCGGTCGCGAGGAAGAACTGAAATTTTTAGAGGACAGATATAATAGTGCAGACGGTCAGCTTGTAGTGCTTTACGGCAGAAGGCGTGTAGGCAAAACAGAGCTGTTGCGGCAGTTTTGTCAAGATAAAGAGCATATTTTTTATACTTGTACAGAAATTATTGATGAAAAACAGCTTGAAGCGTTTAGTCAGCGATTATTGGAAAAAAATCACCAGGCGGCAAAATATATTACTCGTTTCAGTGATTGGGAGCAGGCCTTGCTCAGTATAACGGAGCTGGCAAAAGATAAAAAAATAGTTGTAGTTATCGACGAATTCCCCTATATGGTAAAAGGGAATAATGCTATTCCTTCTATTTTGCAAAAGCTGTGGGATGAGGTTTTAAAGCAGTCTAATGTAATGCTGGTTTTATGCGGCAGCGCAATGTCATTTATAGAAAAAGAAGTTTTAGCAGAGAAAAATCCGCTTTATGGACGTGCTACAGGAATTTTAAAAATGCAGGCAATGGATTTTTATTCTGCACAACAGTTTTTTCCTAATTACAGCATAGAAGACAAAATTACTGCTTATGCAATTTTGGGCGGCATTCCGCATTATTTAAAGCAGTTTTCCGATAAATATTCTTTGGATGAAAATATTGTACGTAATATTTTAAGCAGAGGCAGTGTGCTATATAGTGAAGTGGAGTTTCTTATGCGTCAGGAGCTACGCGAGACGAGTGTTTATAATGCAGTGATTGAAGCTGTAGCTTTAGGCAATACCCAATTAAATGATATTTATCAAAAAACGCAGATTGATAAAAGCAAGCTGAGCGTATATTTAAAAAATCTTTTGGAATTGGGGATTTTGTGCAGAGAGTTTTCTGTGGATGCCAATATTAAGGAGCAGGCTAATACACAGAGAGGCTTATACAAGGTT
The DNA here is from genome assembly GCF_000434895.1 of Phascolarctobacterium succinatutens CAG:287. Taxonomy (GTDB): domain Bacteria; phylum Bacillota; class Negativicutes; order Acidaminococcales; family Acidaminococcaceae; genus Phascolarctobacterium_A; species Phascolarctobacterium_A succinatutens_A. The sequence goes on along the minus strand of NZ_FR892792.1, from coordinate 2,128 downwards.
ACCGATAATTTCTTCGGCTTTTGGTATGCCTTTGTGTTCCCAAATTTATCTGAGCTGGAATCAGGTGATGCAGGAGGGATTTATCAATATGTTGTCAAGCCTGAGCTGGAGCGCTTTACATCGTATGTATTTGAAGATGTTTGCCAGCAATATTTGCGTAAGCAGAACAGAAAACACGGTTTACCGTTTTATTTTACCAAGATTGGCCGCTGGTGGAACAAGACTGATGAGATAGATATTATGGCAGTTGATTACAGGCAAACACAAATACTTTTGGGTGAGTGCAAATATAAGCATAGGCCGGTAGACGTAAAAGACTTGAAGCACTTTTTAGGCAAAAAAGTAGCGCAGGATAAGAGTTTATATTATTATTTCTTTTCCAAAGCCGGTTATACAGAGCAAGCGGTTGCTTATGCGGCAGAAAAGGGAATAAAGTTAGTTGGCTTGGATGATTTAGTATAGGTGAAGTGCAGAAGAACTATAATAACTCTGAGAAACAGGCATATTACTATGCTTTCTTAGAGTTTTGTTAGGTAGAATTGGCGGAGGAATAATTGCAGCAAAGAATAACTGAAGAAATTAAATTTATTCAGTTATTCTTTACTATCTTTGGCTGTCATTTGACATACACAAAAAGTCGAGTAATTTAAAGTCAGACTTTAGATTTCTCGACTTTTGCAGGGTGCTTGATGTATTTTATTTCTTGAAATATGCAGTTTTTAAATGGCTGTTAGCCTTATATATGTAGGAAGGTTGAAATAAGTTAAAGCATATCCAAATCTGACCAGAGGTCAAAATACTTGCTATTTTTATTATAAACTTCTATAATACTATTTAAGGAAATGTATCACCAGAAAAAATGGAGAAGTAAAAATGGCAAGCGAAAAACGAGCACAAAAAAAAGAGCAGATTATTTATACTGCAATGAAAATGTTAGAACAAAGTTCATATAATGATGTGCGTATAGAGGATATAGCACAGAAGTTGGATGTAGTAAAGTCAAATATTTTCTATTATTTTCCGTCAAAAGGAATTCTGTATTTAAATGTATTGGAAAAATTGCATAGTGATATTATAGAACGCTTTATTTTAGAGGTTAACCAAACTTCTATAAAAAATATTGTTGACTTCAAAAAACTCATTATGAAATTGACGGATATATACATCAGAGACTATATTACTTTGATTAAGCTTTCTATTGAAAGTACGCGAATTTTTAGTGAATGCAAACGAGAGCATATTTTGCAATACAATAATGTGGTAAATATTCTTGATGACAGACTGCAATCTATTATTATAGAGAAGTTTAACGGCTTTACACGTAATGAAATTTTTTATATTTTTGAAGTACAGGAACATTTTTTACGTGGTTATTATCAGGATATGATTCAAAATGCTGAGTATGCGATAACCGATGATGGCGATATAACTTGGGAAAGACTGAGTCTTTATGAATTTAGGGTAACACGAATGTTAAGATTCTTTTTAGATGGGATGATATACGAAAAAAATAAAAATACTCTTGACAAATGATGCTATGTAGATTATTATGATTTTAGACCTGAGGTCAAAATATTGTTGTGCTTAGACAAGCAATTCGGTGTAAATCCGATGCGGTCCCGCCACTGTAAAACGATGCAGACTTTGTAACCACTGATTTTTCAGGCTGGTATGTCAGCGTAGTTAAGCCAGAGAGCTTCCTAGGCATATTACCGTTATCTGCGATAGACAGATAGGTAATGTGATTATTAGCGTTGCTAGTAGTGCAGCCTGTTTGTATTCAGATAACAAGCAGGCTGTTTTATTTTTCTGGCCAGAGGTAAAATTTCCTGCATTCATGAGTAAAAGTATGATGAGGTGTTTAAAATTGAAAAAATTGTTTGAACTGCGTAATGCAGTACTGATGTCTGTCCTAGTTGGCTCTTATGTAATTTCCGGTGGCACGACTGCTTTTGCCGAAGAGATGAAAACTTTTAACCTTGATGAGATGATTGTTACGGCGACAGCCACGCCGGTAGATAAGGTTAAAACTGCGGCTTCTGTATATGTTATTACATCTAAAGAAATAGAAGATAAACAGTATCAAAATTTGTATGGTAGATTGTATAATCAACTTGAACAAAAAATA
>NZ_FR892791.1 GCF_000434895.1 Phascolarctobacterium succinatutens CAG:287 | reverse complement strand
TACCTTTATCAACCTAAATACATTATATAAGGAAGTCCTATTCTCTTGGATTATCAAACACCCCTAGCCGCCGGAATTTTTATTCTGGCCTACGCCTTCATAATTTCAGAAAAGATTCATCGTACTATCATCGCCCTCTTAGGCGCTGCGCTTATGATCTGGAGCGGTATTCTGACACAGGAAAGTGCTATCAGCCATATCGATTGGAACACGCTGTGGCTTTTAATAGGTATGATGATCATCGTTAACATCACCAGAGAGACAGGTCTGTTCAAATTTCTGGCAATCTGGGCAGCCAAAAAAGTGCGCGCCAATCCTACTGCGTTGCTCTTTGCTCTATCTGGTATTACTATGGTTTGTTCCGGTCTGTTAGACAATGTAACCACAGTTTTACTTACCGTTCCCCTGACTTTCAGCATGGCTTCCCAACTGCAGGTCGATGTCAAGCCTTTCCTGATCAGTCAGATTCTTGCCTCCAATATAGGCGGCACAGCAACGCTTATCGGTGATCCGCCAAATATTATGATAGGCAGTGCTACCGGTCTTTCTTTTGTTGATTTCATTACCAACCTTGCAGGCATCTGTCTTTTCATTTTTATCGTAACTGATTTAATTCTCATTCTACTTTATCACAAAGGTCTCAAAACAACACCAGAAAGGCAACATCATGTGATGTGTATGGAGGAAAAAGACCAGATTCAGGACTGGAACCTGCTTTATAAATGTCTCTTCGTTCTGGCTTTAACTGTTGTTATGTTTGTCCTGCACAGCACCTTAAAAATTGAATCTGCTACTGCCGCCATAACCGGTGCCGGTCTGTTGCTGTTACTTGCCTGCCACAGAAACGAGCCTATGATCAGCCGTATGCTGAGCAGCGTAGAATGGTTGGCGATCTTCTTTTTCGCTGGATTGTTCGTCCTTGTAGGGGCTTTAGTAGATACCGGTATCATCAGCATGTTGGCACAGAAAGCTATGGAAATTACCAGCGGTAATGAAACTGCTACTGCTATGCTTATTCTCTGGATGAGCGCTATCTGCTCCGCTTTTGTGGATAACATTCCTTTTGTAGCTACCTTAATTCCTCTGATCAAAGATATGGGAAATATGGGTATTACTAATCTGAACCCACTTTGGTGGTCTCTCTCATTAGGCGCCTGCCTTGGCGGTAACGGCACTCTCATAGGTGCATCCGCCAATGTGCTGGTAGCCTCGATGGCTACTAAGCGTGGTGTGATTATCACATTCCTGCAATTTATGAAAATTGCTTTTCCGTTAATGTTATTATCCATTCTTATCAGCAGTGGATACATTTACCTACGTTATTTATAAAAAATTTAGAAAGAAGGAGTATATTATGTCTACAGAAAAATGGTTACATGTTCAGGAAAAAGCTCAAAACAACAATGGTATTTCAGTTTTAGAAACGGAACCCTGCTCCAGTTTTGCAAATGCCGAAAAATTACCGCATCACAGCGGTCTCATCGGCAAATGGGTAGATTTAAAAGAAGAAAACGCATTAAATCACACCCCTTCCGGTGAAAGTATTATTGACCAGATGATAGAACTAGAGGGTACCAGCGTCTGCCAAAGTATTGCTGAAGAAGATAAAATGTGTAAGGATATGCGTAAAATTGAAGATCCCTTTGTAACAGACACTAAATTTAAACGTCTAGGCGGCACTTTCAGGAGATTCTGATAAGCTTACTACAAAGGAAAATTTTTCTTCAAAAAACAGGAAACACCCTGTTGCCTTAAAATGAGACAACAGGGTATTTCGCGTTATGCACAGCAATGTTATTATCTTTCTGCTTCTTTAGGAAACAGCTCTTTTCCGATTTTACGACTGGCACTGCTGAAACGCTGCAAAATATATTGTCTGAAAGCATCAGATGCCGGTGGCATTTCCGCCGCACTATTCCACGCCAAACCTATTTCGCGTTTACAGGAAACATCCGTAAACGGAATGAATACCACATCCGGCAGCACAATAGTAGTGATTTTAGGTAAAATGGAAACTCCCATACCCGAAGCGATCAGGCCTGCCAAAGTATGTACATCATCTCCCTCATAAATGATATTAGGAGTTATCCCCGCCTGAGCAAGAAGCTGTTCCGAAAGCAGACGTAAATTATAAGAACGTTTTAAAGACATAAACGGTTCACCTGCCAGATCCCGCATCATGAGAGATTTGCGTCCAGCCAGCCGATGCCCCTGCGGAACCGCAGCAAAAAGTTCTTCAGAATATAAATATACCCAGATAATATTTTCCATGTTCATCAAAGGCGGACAAAGGCACATATCATCCTTTCCTTCCAGCAGATTACTGGTCAGAAAGACTGAATTATTTTGTGTCAGGACAAACCGGGCATGGCGATGCAATTTTCCATAACCTGCCACCAGTGAAGGTATTAAATCTGTCCCTAACGAATGAATAAAAGAAAAATGAATGAGACCTTTTTTAGGGTCATTCATCTCTTTCAGTTCTTTCTGTCCTTTTTTTAATTCGTTGAGGGCTTTTTCAGCATGCGACAAAAAATATTCTCCCGCCGATGTCAAAAACACTCCCTGTTCTGTACGATCAAATAGGGATACGTTCAACTCACGTTCCAGTTTTCCTATCGAATGACTGAGTGCCGATTGCGTAATTGCTACCGAACGTGCTGCCTTGGTAAAATGTTTTATCCGCGCCAGAATTACAAAGTACTCTAACTGACTAATCTCCATTTATTTTAGCTCCTTTCCTATATTACTAAGCGAATTTCATTTCTATACTACACTACTTTAGAGCTAAAAAATAATAGCAAATAATCATTAAAGTGATGAAAAAAGCAGTTACTATGACATAACGTCGCAGTAACTGCTTTTCAGAAACAGCTATTCTGTTATCAATTAAATTACAACGTAGCAATAAAGTAAGCGATACTGCTTACCAGTACCGTCAGGGTAATCATCATTGGGTCGGCGATAGATGTACGGTAGTTTTCCGGGTTATAATGCGTACGTTTACGGAACGGTTTGGCATCGAGGAAATCCATCGGATTGCTCGTAAGGTCCATAAACTTTTCGTACAGTACGCCCCAGGCACTGCCCAGGCCGCCGCTGATTGCACACAGCAGCATGCTGATACGGACGATAACAAAATCAATCGGCTTACGGTAGAACCAGTCTGTATCGAGGCTGAGCGCTGTATGAGGCTCCATGCGCGGCAGGAACATCATAAACGGAACCATGGTTACGACAAGAATTTCTACGTAGCTCAGCATATATGCTGCAGTGAACGGCTGGTAATCTGGATAACCGAACGGCAGATAGCGATACAGCAGATCCGGATATACGCCGTACAGGAAGCAGAGCGCTGCGCCGAAGCCCATGCCGAGATACATATTCTTCGGCAGAGGATTTTTAATTTCTACATTCTTATCGGCATCACGCAGGAAGATGAAATAACCCATCTTCAAGGTAATGGATAAGAAAGTACCTATGCTGGCAAGCTCCAGCAGTGTATATACCCAATCATAACCGGCAGCGGATGCAGCGGCAATCGTAATCGTTTTGCTGATGAAACCGTTGAAGAACGGTACACCGGAAATGGAGAACGCCGCTACAAAGAAGCACACAGCCACAAACGGCATCTTTTTCGCCATACCACTGAGCTGGTTAATCTTGCGGACACCGGTTGCATAGATAATTGCACCGGCACACATGAAGAGCAGTGATTTATACAGGATGTGCGAGAAGGCATGGGCCGCAGCACCATTCAGTGCCATCGCAGTGCCAACGCCTACACCGGCAACCATGAAGCCGACCTGGCTGATAATATGGTAACCGAGCAGCCGACGCATATCGTTTTCCATAATCGCATAGGCAGCACCGTAAAGCGCCATAAAGCAGCCAAAGCCCATCAGGAAATCTGTTCCGGCAAAGATACGGATTAAAGCGTAAACAGCAACCTTCGTAGTAAAGGAGCTTAAGAATACGCTTCCTGTAATCGTGCCTTCGGGATAAGCATCAACCAACCAGGCATTAACCGGCGGAATTGCCGCATTAACAGCTACACCGATTAAAATTGCCCAGAAAGCAAGGTCATGCGGAGCCTTAGACAGATTTGCAATCAGAGAATCACCGCTGCCAACCTTCAGGAAGATACCGAGCAGCAGCAGGTTACCGCCGAGCATGTGCACCAAAAGATAACGCAGGCCTGCGCGACGGGACTGAGGAATATTGCGGCACCAGATCAAGAACAGAGAGGTTACGGCAAGTGCTTCCCAGAAGAAAATCAGCGTCAGCCAATCCTTAGCCAGTGTTACACCAAGAGCACAGCCGGCATAGGACATGGAGCAAAATGCTTCCATGCGGTTCTCGTTATGACAGGAATAAATGCCGCCGATGCAAGCCATCAGCGCAAAAATCATGCAGAACACGTAGCTGAGCTTATCTACAAACATGTAGCCCAAGTGATAGCCTGTACCAAAAAACTCAATGCTCAAATCTGTGCCAACCGGCATAGAAAGTGCAGCAAAGAGGGCAAAGAACGGACCTATAGCCAAAATAAACTTACGCAGCATTTTCGGCACAAGTACCGCAAGCACGCCCACGGCAATGAGGATCAGACCGGGATGAAGCAGATTACTCATCGTCCTCACCTCCCTTAGGATCATCATAGTAGGTTTCATCACGCTGCAGCAGCGGCGTCATGATAATTTTTGCCAGAATAATCAGCAGCCAGCAACCGAAGAAGCCGAAGAAAATATCATAGCCAAACGGCAGCGGCCACCACGCAGGACTGTGCAGATGTACGCCGCAAAGCTCTCCGATTGCGGAAAGCACGAGCACGGCAGCAGCTATCATGTAAACAGTTTTCTTGCTCATTACATCCAACCTCCGTTCCAGCCTGCGCAAATAGCGTTGGAGGCCATTGTTGCCAGCTCATAGAAGTGCGGATAAATATCCGGCACGATACCGAGGACAACAGCGATAATAGTTGTAACGCAGATAGGTATCAGCATCGAGTAGCTGATATCGCCATATTCACGGAACTCCTCCTGCGGATCCTTGCGGAAGTATGCCATCTGTACAACAGGCATCAGATAGCCGGCAGCCAGAAGCGCACTGGCAACCCAGACGAGAATGTACAGAGGCTTGCCTGCCTGCAAAGCGCCAAGTGCCAGATTCCATTTGCTGACAAAGCCAACGAGGAACGGCGTACCGGCGATACCAAGAGAAGCAATCGTGAAGCAGGCCATTGTTACCGGCAGCTTCTTGCCGATGCCATACAGCTCACTGATATTGTTTCTGTGTGTACGCGCGATAATCAGACCGGCGCACATAAAGAGGGTAATTTTCATAACAGCATGAGCTACCAGATGCAGGTAAGCACCCTTGATGCTCAGCGGAGAAATAAGCGCAGCACCTAACACGATGTAGGAAAGCTGGCCGATAGTGGAGAACGCCAGACGACGTTTCAAATGGTCCTGACGCAGAGCTATAAGCGAAGAAATGATAATGCTTGCCGCAGCAGCCCACGCCAATACATCAACGACACCGATTTCCGCCAACAGCTTCGGACCAAAGACGAAGCCGATGATACGCAGTACGGCGAAAACGCCGGTTTTAACAACGGCAACGGCATGCAGCAATGCAGATACCGGAGTCGGCGCAATCATTGCTGCCGGCAGCCAGCCATGCAGCGGCATAACCGCAGCCTTTACGGAGCCTGCCAAAATCATCAGTACGAAGATAGCCTGCAGCACCCATCGCGGAGCCATGTCCGTAGTCAGGAAGCCGCCGGGAGTAAAGTCCATCGTACCGCTGATGCAGTAAACGGCGATAACGCCGGCCAGGAAAAGCTGACCGGAAATCAAGGTATAAATCAAATACTTACGGCTGGCCATCAATGCTTCCTGGTTACGCTTATGCAGTACCAGCGGATAGCTTGCCAAAGTCAGCAGCTCGTAAAAGATGAAGAAGGTCAACAGGTTTTCGGCCATCGCAATGCCCATTACGGCACTCATGCAGATAGCAAAAGCAGCAAAGTAACCGGTCTGCTCGCTTTCGTTATTGCAGCGCATATAGCCGATGGAATAGAAGTTCATCGGTACCCACAGCATCGAAGCGAGCACCGCAAAAATCATGCCGGCCGAATCGGTACGCAGCGTCAGTCCCACGGTATCGGTAATTTGGCACAGCGTCCACTGATACTGGTTGCCGTCGAGAACAGCAGGCAGCATCGACAGAATGATACCGAATTTAAGTACGGAAGCGATAACGCTCCAGGTTTCACGCAGGTTAGGCCAACGTCTGCTGAACGCGATAAGTACAGCAGCTATAAAAGATACACCAACCGCCAGAAATGGTCTGCAATCTAAAATAGTCATCTCAGAAACACCTCCGGCAATCCTAACTTAACAACATCGGTAACGATGTCAACACTGCAGAAGCCAAGTACCAGAATCATGATACCGCCGACGAGAATCGGGATAACCATGGAAAGCGGTAAGCCCAGCTTGCCCTTATGCGGATGTACCTCGGTCAGCGAAGCTTCACGCTGTATAAACATCTGCTCAATAATACGGAAGAAATAAATTGCATTCAGCAGGGAGCTGATAACAAGTACAGCGATGTAGAAGTACTGTGCGCCGGTGTAGGCACCAAGCATAAGATACCATTTACTGAAGAAGCCGCAGGTCGGAGGCAGGCCAATCATAGACAGAGAAGCCAGCAGCACGGTAATCGTACTGATAGTCATCTTTTTGTTCATGCCGCCTAAGCGGTACAGATTGACCTCACCGAAGCGATACTCAATACCGCCGATAACCAGGAAGAGGCTGCTCTTCATAAAAGCATGGTTGATAGCGTGCAGCACGGCGCCGATGAAGCCGTACATATTACCCATTGCCAGACCGATTGCAATGTAACCAATCTGTGCCACAGAGGAATATGCCAGCATACGGCGGAAGTCATACTGAGCCATCGCCATAATAGAACCGATAAGAATACCTGCTACACCGAGAATGCCCAAAACGTTGAGCGCACTCTGAACTACAGGGTTATCAACCTTAAAGATATAATATACAAAACGAATTAAAGCATATGCCGGAGCCTTACTCATGCAGCCTGCAATAAAAGCAGCAGCGCCCGGATGAGCGAAGGTGTAGGCATCAGGCTGCCAGCCATGCAGCGGGAACAGCGCCATCTTGATACCGAAGCCGATGATAAAGCAGGCTACAGCAATCGCAAACAGCGGCGAATTCAGATGCGGAACTACGCGTGCAGCAAGGTCAGCCATGTTCAGAGTACCGGTCATAGCATACAGATAACCGACACCGAGCAGATACAGAGAAGCACCGATGGTACCGATTAACAGGTAACGGAAGGCTGCCAACATTGACTTTCTGCCGCCAAGGGCAATCAGACCATAACCGGAAAGTGACATAATCTCCAGATATACATAGAGGTTAAAAACGTCACCGGTAATAATCATACCGGAAAGACCTACCGTCAGCAAACCAAACAATGTATAATAGCCGCCTACATGCAGCCAATCCTCATCCTTGACGAACGGACGGCTGTAAAGCGAAACCATCAGAGAAATAAATGTTACCACTACTGCCAGAATACTGTTCAGCGGATCAAGAGCAAATTCAATACCGATTGGCGGTTCCCAGCCACCCATCCAGTAATGCCAGGTTTTGCCGCCGGATTCCAACACTCTTTGCAGTACGATGCAGGCATTGGCAAAGGCACCGGCGATAGAAGCCATAACTATCCAGGAGCCTAAATTTTTACTGATACGGGAAAATAACATACACAGCAAGGATGCTGTTAAAGGTAAAAGTACAATCAGGACGGGAGCATGCTGTGTCATTTACTAGCCCTCCTCAATACCTCTATTTCTTCAACAGAACCGTAGATTTCTTTAATACGCATGAGGAGTGCAATTGCTACGCCTGTAGTACCAAGGCTTACAACAATTGCTGTCAGCATCAGGCCATGCGGCAGAGGGTTAATGTAAGCATTAGGATCTGTTGTCAGGCCGTTCTGGATAGGAATCATTGCGCCATCCTTCTGTGCAAAGCACAGATAAAAATAGATTACGGCAACCTGCATAACGTTCATCGCCATCAGCTTCTTCATATAGTTTTTGCTGAGGACCATGCCATACACACCCAGGAAGAAAAGAATCATGACCAGGGAATAAATGCCTTTTGTTTTCAAAAACTCATTGAGCACTTCCATCTTCGTCACCCCTTTTCACGATTGCATCAAGCAGATTAATAATTGTCATCATTACGCAGATGGCAACGCCGATTTCAATAAGGAAAATGCCCATAGCATGCATTTCATGCTGCGGCTCCATATGAATCGGCATATAATTGTAGTTCAGGAAAAAGTCTGCACCGCCGAACAATGTCAGCCAACCGGTAAAAGCATACAGGAAGGTGCCCACGCCAGCAAGAACAACAGAGGTTTTGCCTAAGACATTGAACTTTGTATCAAAGCCCAGGATAAGACGTGCCAGCAGCACGCCTACAGAAAGCAACGCACCTGCCTGGAAGCCGCCGCCCGGAGAAAACTCACCCAGGCAGAGAACGTAAATGCCGTAGGTAATCGTGAACGGCACCAGCATTCTGAAGGCCACATTTAGGATAAGACCGCCAAATGGTTCTTTCATTTGATAATCTCTCCTTCCTCCGGATCCTCCGGCTCTTCCTCAGGTCTGCGTCCTACCGGATTGCTGGTCAGCACCAGCACCGTTGTCAGACCGGCGAGGAACATTACCGAGGTTTCCCACATAGTATCGAAGCCACGATAGTCGATGATGACGCCCGTTACGATATTGGGCGAGCCTGTATCCTCCGCACTACGGGAGATATAGGTCGGAGTAACATGCTGGTTAGGCGCAGTGTTCGCGTCACCAATTTCGGGCAGGTAGGTTACGACAGAGCAAAACATGCCTGTCATAATCGCCAGGATAACAGCAACTAATCCACGCATTATTTACACCACCTATCAATTTTTTTCAACGAAGCTACGAAGAAGATGGTAGAAATCGTACCGATAACAGCCTCCGTAAAGGCTACGTCGGGGGAACCCATCATCAGATACAGCAGCACAGCACAGAAGCTGAACGCACTGTAGATAATCGCAGCACTAAGAATATCCTTGCAGAAAATAACTGCACAGGTAATGAGAATCAGGAAGACAAGTAAAAGAGCTTCAATAGTATAAATCTCCATTTTATTTATCTCCTTTCTTCTTATGATATCTATGTACCTGATTACGATTTGTTTTTACAGTCTTCTTACGGATATGACCAACAGGCTCGTCAGCGCTGTGGTCAGCCTTTTCCAGACCGACAAGCTTTTTGGCGCCCTTGCTTTGCAGTGTCCAGACAGGATGTCCGGATTTATAGGCTGCCTTGCTCAGAATATGCGAGCCGATCGGATTCGCCATAAAAACAAGTAAAAATACAAAAGCCATCTTTGCCGCTGTCAGTGTAGGTCCTTCATAAATCATCAGACCGATAAAGGAAAGCGTACAGCCAAGAGTTTCACTGTTACCGGAGGCATGGATTCTGGAATAGAAGTCCGGCAGACGCAGCATACCGATAGCTGAGCCGACGAAGAATACCAGACCGCTTAACAGAAACAGTGCAGCGATAACTTCGCGCAGGGAGGTAAAACCGAATTGTTCAATCATATCCTTTTACCTCCTATAAATTTAGCTACAATCAGCGAGCCGATAAAGCCTAAAATTGCATAAGAAATCGCTATATCAACATACATATCCGGACGTTTGTCAATATAGCCGAAAAGTACCAATAATAAAATTGTATCGGCACCGATAACGCCCAAGGCGTTCATTCTGTCAAAAATTGTCGGTCCGTTAAACAAGCGCTGCAGCATCGTACCGATGATCAGAAGAATGGCTACCATCATAATATAAAATATAATCTGCATAATCATTCCTCACTCTCTACTACTGCAAAATCAAATTTTTCGCCATATAAATCGGCAACCTTTTTCTGCATGCCGCCATCAAGCACGCCTGCGGCCGCACCAACGGTCAGTGCATGAATCTCATACACACCGTCGTCGGTAACATTCATTGTTACTGTACCCGGTGTCAGCGTAATTGAGTTCGCCAAAATAACAGATGCCATAGGATTATCGGCCCTAAAGCGGAAGCGGACAACCTTAGGATCAATGTTCAGCTCCTGACCTGTAGTTGCCAGCAGCACGTCAATATTGGCGAGCACCAGCTGCCACATCAGCCAGAAAAAGTACATAATCATTTTCGGAATCGAAAACCCGAAAACATAATACTTTTTACTGCCATCCTTATTCGGTACCAGCAGAAGCGGGTATGTAACCCAAGTTGTCACCACAGCTGTAAGGATACCGTATACGACAAATTTTGTTTCCGTTCTGCCTGACAAAATCATCCAGAATGCAAACAGCACCAGAGCAAGACATGTCATATGCACCATAGGCGAGCCTACAATTTTTTTATCGTTCAATACTCCCTGCTTTTCCACAGCTACCACCTTTCTTTATATTATTTTTGAATATAATAGCATTTGCGTAACCAGTCATCCGTCAATACAGATGACATAGCTGCGAAAATATAAATACCGCTTTCACAGTTTCATAAAATCGGCATTCAGTAACATAAATACCTATTAGGCAGCTCGCATAGCAAGCCACCAAAAAAGCAAGCCTTTTCTCGCTCTTAATTATTATAAATTAGACATTAAAAAGAAAATTCCTGCTTCTTTTTTGAAAGGAATAAAAGTTATGCAATCAATTTTTCTTTAAATCGATTAAAGAAAAATCGCAATCGTCTACAGGCAACATTCTGCCTGCCAAGCGCTCAACTCTTGCCAAATCAGCTGTGCAGCAAACCTGCAGATGTCCCTTGCCTTCTGTACGCAGCAAACCTTCCTCCTTAAGTGCTACAATAGCGTCGGCACTGGTGGCAGCCGCCGGGTCAAGCACTTTTACCTTCGGCCCTAAATCGGCTTCGATTGGTTCTTTGATAAAAGGATAATGCGTGCAGGATAAAATCACTGCCTCAACGCCCGCTTTTTTAAAAGGCTCGGTATACTCGGCGATAGCCTGCTGCAGTTCTGGGCTGTCAAACTGTTCGCCCTCAATCAGCGGCACAAACTTGGGGCAAGCCACCGGATAAACCTGCGCTTGCGGGTCTGCAGCAAGAAGAGCTTTTTTATGCAAACCGCTGGCAATAGTAAACTGCGTTGCCAACACGCCGATTTTCTTATGAGGACTGGCCGCAAGCAGCTGCTGCGCACCCTTGGACATCCCGACAACCCTGAACGGATGCGACCCCCGCAGACTGTCTACACCAAGCATCGTCAGCGTATTGCAGGCTATAACTACCTGCTTAACGTTTTTGGCTGTCAGCCAATCGATTATTTCTCCCACAAAACTGCGGATTTCTTTTTCAGTACGGGTGCCGTAAGGCGTACGCGCAGTATCACCCACATAAATAAAATCCTCGTGCGGCAGCATCTGATGCAGGCATTTCAAAACCGACAGACCGCCGACTCCCGAATCAAGTACGCCGATTGGCTGCATTTTATCCATAAAAATACCCTCCCGTATTTTTTATACTTTAATACATTAATTATATCACTTATATACGTTTGCGTATATAAAAAACAGGCAAAGAAAATTTCTTTACCTGCTCTTTACCTGTTTTACATAAAAACAATATTTCCAATATTCATCCGGCCGTCAGGCCGCCGTCGACAGTTACAATACTGCCGGTCATAAAGCTGTTGGCAGGGGACGCCAGACTGCAGATTACGTGAGCAATCTCACCCGCTGCGGCAATCCGCTGCAACGGATAGGCTGCAGCCACATCCGCCAATGTATAGCCGCCGTTCGCGTCAGCAAGCTGCTGCGCCAGAAGCGGCGTATCCACATCTGCCGGGCAAACGCAGTTTACGCGCACCGACGGTGCCAAATCCAGCGCCAGCGCTCTCGTAAGCGCCACCACCGCACCTTTAGTCGCACAATAAAGCGCACAGCCGTAATTGCCACTGACAGCAGCATCAGACGCAATATTTACCACGCTGCTTTTACTGCGCAGATAAGGCAGCGCTGCCTGCGTCAAGAACATCATGCCTTTAACGTTGACTTTCATCATCGCATCAAAATCTGCTTCCGTCATCTGCTCCAAGCGCTGCTCGCGGTAAAAGCCGGCGCTGTTGACCAAAATATCCAGTTGCCAGTCAAGCCTGCCTTCCTGCTCGGCAATTTTTGCCACAGCAGCCTTGCATTCAGCCTGCTTCGTCACGTCACAGAAAATATACACTGCCTGCTTTCCCGTCTGTTCATCCAGATAACGCAATGCCTGCGCGCCGCGCTCTGCTGAGCGCCCCAAAATATATACACGCGCACCGTCTGCTAAAAAACGCTGTGCCGCCGCCAGGCCGATACCTGACGTGCCACCGCTGATAACAACGCATAATCCCTCACAGCCGTAATTCATCTTATTCATCTGCATACTCCTTTTCCTTCAGCTCAGGCGGCAAAGTAATAATAATTGTCGTACCCTCGCCCAGCTTGCTCTGCAGCTGAAGCTGCATATCATGACGCTGCGCAATCTGCTTAGCAATTGCCAGTCCCAACCCGCTGCCGCTCTTATTATGCTCATTGCGCGCTTTATAAAAACGGTCGAAGGCATGCGGAATATCCTCTTCCTTAATACCGCAGCCATGATCTGTTAGCTTAAGCCTGTTGTCTGCCAGCTCCAGCTTGATTTCGCTGCCCTCAGGAGAAAACTTGATGCTGTTATGCAAAAAGATCATCAGCATCTGACGCAAGCGTCCGTAATCACCGTTCAGCATGTAAATATCCTTATCCGCGCTGCCTGTAATCTGCAGCTTTTTATCAGCACCGAGCTGCCTGCCGCTGCGCACTGCGTCATGCATAACATCGACAAAGTTCAATGGAGCCTTTTCAATCGGAAAATCTGTATTCTGCAAACGTGACAAATCCAGCAGGTCATTTATCAGACGTTGCAAAAACAGGCTTTCCTTATACATCTGCTCATGAAATTCCTCAACATCGGCCTTTTCCGTAACCACACCGTCACGCAAGGCCTCCAAGCTGCCGCGGATAACCGTCACAGGCGTACGCAGCTCGTGCGAAATGTTGGCAATAAACTCGCGGCGCAGCTTTTCCAGCTTTTGGCTTTCGGCATCTGCCAGCTCCAGACGTTCCGCCAAAATATCCAGCGTACGCGCCAGCTCGCCGATTTCGTCATTCTGCTTAATATCGGTGCGGGCCGTGTAATCACGTTCCGCCAAGCGCTCGGCAATATTTTTCATCTTCTCAATCGTTCCGGTAAAACGCCAGCTGAGCACTACCGAAAGCAGCATACCCAAAACCATCGCCACCAGCAGACTGATAAGCAGAATACGCAGACCGGACCAGATAGCGTCACGCAGGCCTGCTACCGGAGAATGCAGCAAAAGCACAGCCTTTACCTGCCCCCGATCGTCATAAATCGGTCTGCCTACTGTCAGCATAATGCCGTCAAGCATAGGATTATATTCCTCGATAATAAACTCTTTGCCGTTAAAACCATCCTCAACCTTTTCCTTGACCTGAACCGGCAATCTTTCGTAGGCCTCCTTAGGAGTCTTAGGCGGCTCCTTCCAGGCAATCGGCGGCATCTGACGTTTAAAAAGAGTGAAACCGCTATGCTCATGATGCTTCTGCACCTCTCTGCGCTGACGCTGCACCCTGTCCTTATTGATGCTCAGCTGACGGTTGCTGTCCACCACCCAGACGATTTCCTGCGTCACATTATCCAGATAGCTGATAAATTTGCTGTTGGCAATACCGTCACCGTGACGGCTTTCCATACGCTCCATATTATCACTCAATACTTCGGCAATCTTTTCCGCCCGCAGACGCATTTCCTTTTCCTTGATTTCAACCGTCTGCTGCTTGAAGAACTGGTAAAATACACCGCCGATAATCAACGCAAAAACAAGCAGTACCGCAGAAAAATACAGTGTCAGCTTTAAAGCAATCTTATTATTCATCCTTGTGTCCCTCAAAGCGGTAGCCTACGCCCCAAATAGTTTTGATTTCCCACAAAGGATGCTCATACTTATCCAGCTTGGCGCGCAGGCGCTTGATATGCGAATCAACAGTACGGCTGTCACCGAAATAATCATAGCCCCAGATACTGTCCAGCAGATTATCACGGCTGAAAACCTTCGTAGAATTTTTCGCCAGCGTCCACAAAAGCTCGATTTCCTTTTTTGTCAACGGTACCTCTTCGCCGTTAATCTGCACTGCATACTTTTCCAGATTAATGTACAGATTTGCGTAAGAAAGAGTCTGAGCGTTCGCCGGCTCCTGAGCTCCCAGGCGACGCAGTACCGCACGCACGCGAGCCATCACCTCCGGTGCGCTGAACGGCTTAATCACATAATCATCCGCACCGATATCCAAACCCATAATCTTGTCGTAATCCTCACCACGCGCCGTTATCATAATAATCGGCACCATGGATTCCTTGCGCAGACGACGGCAAACCTCAAAGCCGTCTATTTCCGGCATCATCACGTCCAGCAGTACGACAGCAATTTCATGCTCATACTGCAGATATTTATCCAGCGCCTCTGCTCCGTCCAGAGCAACAACCGGCTCAAAGCCTTCCTTTTTGGCATAGCCGGATAAAATTGTCGTAATCTGTTTATTATCATCAGCGATAAGTATCTTTTTCATCGTAAAGCCTCCTTATATCACCTTTCTTCCATTATATTACATTTTAACGTCTATGTGTGTTAAAAGTATGACGCAAAAAAAGATATTTTTCAGCTTAAATTAAGTCAAAAAACATAAAAAAGTCATAATATGCCTGTACAATATAAGCAATGTTAAGGAACAACCAAAAGCAATACCTTAACTGCTGTATAAGATTACTAAGCAATAAAAATATAAGGAGTGATTCTAATGTTGAATATGAAAAAAATTCTCGTTACCGGTACAGTTTTGACGGCTTTCTGCACCAGCGCTTTTGCTGCCTCTGCAGATTCCCAGCCGCAGCCTTCTATGAGCGAGCGCGTAAACGCTATTCTGCATGAAAACGACGCAGACCGTCCCTGCCCGCCGCCGGTTCACAGAATGCATCGCCAAGGCCACAAGCTCACACCGGAGCAGCGTGCCAAATTCCAAAAAATGCGCGAGGAATGGAAAAGCATGACACCCGAGCAGCGTGAAAAAGCTGTAGAAAAAATGCGCAAAGAGCGCAAAGAAGCTCACGAAAAATACGCCAAGGAAACTATGGCTAAGCTCATTCCCGCCCAAAAGGCAGAAGTACAGCAGTTCATCAAGGACGATATGGCGCAGCGCCAGGCACGCCACGAGCGCCTGCAGAACATGACTCCCGAGCAACGCGAGGCTATAAGAGCCAACAGACCGCTGCCGCCGAAGCCGCCCAAACATCATAAAGGTGAATACCGTGGCTACAAGCACCATAAGGAAGAATTCCATGGCTACAGACATCACAACGGCGAATTCCCCCAACCGCCTCAGGATTAAGGCAAGGCAAAAATAGTAAAAATTAATTAATCCTCTT
>NZ_FR892790.1:30303-32827 GCF_000434895.1 Phascolarctobacterium succinatutens CAG:287 | reverse complement strand
TTTTCTAGGTTCAATGTTCAGTTTTCAAGGTTCACTCTGTTGCGTTTGTTCGCAACTTTGTTGTTTGTGTTTGTCGCTGTATCCCGGCGACTTGTATATATTACCACGTGGGCAAGGTAATGTCAACACCTTTTTTACAACTTTTTTAAGATTTTTTAGTGATACACTTGGATTCGTGGACAAATAAAGTATCATGTATACACGCTTTGAAGCACCTGAAAAAACTTCAAAATTTCTATAAAAATCTACGAAAAATCCTCAAAAACAGCTTGCAAAACGTCATTTTTCGGCAAAAATTTCTATAATCTTTTTTCGAAATTTCCTATCACCGATACATTTTCGTATTCAATAATAAAGATATTCGGATCACATTCTTCAAGCAAATGACGTAATTTCATCGACTCAACCTTAGAAACAACTGTCAAAAGCACATTGGTATTTTCACCGCTATAGGCACCTATGCCCTTAATTTTAGTTACACCGCGATGCACAGCCGCAAAAATAACCTCTTCTACCAAATCTATTTTAGTAATTACAATCATCGTTACCGTAATACTGGGCAAATATGCCTTATCCAGAACAATGGAAGTAATCACAGCAAAGAAGATAGAGTAGACTGCTGCAGCAACATCATATAATAGAATACAGCTGCCAAAGACAAAGATATTAATAATATTGAAGACTTTGCCTACACTCATATTATGATAACGCTGCATCAGCAGCAGTCCCAAAATACCCTCACCGCCGCCGCTGCCCTTGCTCATCAGCGTCATGCCGCAGCCCAGACCGCACAGAATACCGCCTGCCAGACAAGCCGTAATCGTATCAGGCAGATAATTATATTCCGCAACAGGCACAAGACTCAGCAATACGCTATAGCTTGTGATGCAGACAGCAGATTTTACTAAAAAATCCTTGCCAAACTTGCGTATAGCCAGCAGCATCAAGGGTATATTCAGGAGAAAATAGATAATGCCGATATAGTTATCGGTAACAAAGCTCAGTCCCAAGACGTTTCTCATAAAATATCCCAGCAGCTGTGCTATCCCTAAAAAGCCTCCATTATAAAGATTACATGGCAAAATGAACATATTAAAGCCGATGGAATATACCAGCGAGCCGCCTATAATCAGGCTGAGGGACTTTAATGAAAGAAATTGTTTCAGATAGGTAACAGCCTTCATGCTACAGCCTCCTTTGCCGACTGACGGGAAGGGGGTTTATTAATAACTACTATTATAATAACGTAAAATTTTCTCTTTGTGTAATAACTAAGTAAATAAAGCACTTTTTCCGTATCTATACAAGTAAAATGCTAAAGTCTTTACAGTTTTTTCTGCTTATTTTTTTTGCAAATCAGGCAAAATCGTCATAATTTCGCCATATACTGCCTTTATAATAAAGACAACAAAGGTAAACAACCACTTTAAGAAAGAAGGTGCCAAATATGATGACAACATTAACCAAGTATATGAAGAAAACCACAGCAATTGCCATGGCTGCCATGGTGCTTTCTCTGCCGCTGGCAAGCGTAGCATCCGCTCACGAAAGGCACGATGCTCCGCCACCGCGTCATTCCGACCGCTATGACAGACACGACCGCTACGACAAGCATGACCGCTATGACAGGCACGACCGTTACGACAAGCATGATCGTTATGACAAACACGACCGTTACGACAGACATGACCGCTATGACAAGCGTCATAAGAACGACAATTACGTAACGAAAAAGGACAGCAACAAAAAAGCTACCACCAGCTTCATCATCGGTGCTGTACTGGGTGCGGTAATTGCCAAAAACACCTGATTAACATACTCCTTTCATACTCATTACTCATACACAAAAAGAGCTGCAGTTTCACACTACACAAGGTAGTGTAACTGCAGCTCTTGCAATTTTTACTATATTGTATGTAACAGAAGAATCCTCAGCTGATTACATATCACGGCTAGCGATAATATCTACACCAAGGCCGAGAATATCCTTAACTACAACGTCACCGGTTTTAATCGGAGCGGTAACCTTGACGGTGCGCAGGAAGCGTGCGCAGTCCATGATACGTTCCTTCGGCAGTACGTTAGCGGATACTACGGGCAGCAAAGGCAGCATACCGCCTTCTACAGCAACAGTAGAGGTCAGCATACGCTTCGGAGCAGTAACTTCATCGTTAGCATATTTAGCGCCACGCGGGCAGGTGTTGCCGGTAACATTGGTAACTGCACCATTTTCAATGGTAACAGTCATCTCGCAGCCCATAGGGCACATAATGCAGTTCATAACACGAGTTTCAACAGCCATTTTATACCCTCCTTACAGCACCAGACCTACGGTAACTTCGTCACCGATCTGGGCAAATTTTGCAACCGGAATTTCTACGGCAATCATTTCACTGGGCTTTGCTACGGGCAGAGGACGGCTCAACAGAACGTTATCGCCGCTCTTAACCTCCAGCTTAACTTTGCGGTGCGGTGCAGCAACACGCATGAACAGCTTAACCTTCTCGTCAGCAGGAATTTCAGC
>NZ_FR892790.1:0-30291 GCF_000434895.1 Phascolarctobacterium succinatutens CAG:287 | reverse complement strand
CGTCAGCAGGAATTTCAGCAGGCATGGTCAGCTTCTGCGGTACACAGGTACGTACGCCGTCAATAGCCTTTACGGTTACGGTACGGTTTTCTGTTGCCATTTTCTCCTGAGCCTTCAATGCGGCATATTTGCCTGCGATTTCAGCTTCTTCGGATACAAAGTCAACCAGGTCATGTACGTGTACTACGTTGCCGGCAGCAAAGAAACCGTCTAAGCTGGTTTCACGATGCTGGTCAACAACCGGACCGTTGGTCAGCGGGTTCATTTCCAGATCAAGGCCGCGGGACAGCTCGTTCTCAGGAATCAGACCTACAGACAGCAGTACGGTATCGCACTCGATATCAAATTCGGTACCCGGAATCGGAGTCATGCGCTCATCAACCTTAGCAACGGTGATACCGGTTACGCGCTCTTCACCATGGATAGCAACGATAGTGTGAGAGAGGTACAGAGGAATATCATAGTCGTTCAGGCATTGAACGATATTACGGGTAAGACCGTTGGAGAAGGGGCAGATTTCCAGACAAGCCTGAACCTTGCAGCCTTCCAGGCTCATACGGCGGGCCATAATCAGACCGATATCGCCGCTGCCGAGGATAACGATTTTGTGACCCGGCAGATAGCCTTCCATATTAACCATACGCTGAGCAGCGCCGGCAGTAAATACGCCTGCAGGACGCTCGCCCGGAATACGGATAGCGCCACGGGTACGCTCACGGCAGCCCATGGTCAGGATAACAGTTTTGCCTTCCAGCTTCAGTAAGCCTTTTTTCGGATTAACGGCAATAACGGTTTTATTGTTTTGTACATCTAATACCATGGTATCAACCAAGGTTTCGATTTCAGGTTTATCAGCAACGAGCTCGATGCAGCGATGTGCATAGCCGGGGCCGGTCAACTCTTCCTTGAAGTGATGCAGACCGAAGCCATTGTGAATGCACTGTTGCAGGATACCGCCGAGTTCGCGGTCACGTTCGATAACAACGATTTTTTTAGCACCATTCTGCCATGCGCTGTAAGCAGCAGACAGACCGGCAGGGCCACCGCCAACAATAATTACATCATATAATTGGTTCATTATTATTCCTCCCCGCCATCTGCAGAATATTTTTCGTAGAACATATTGGAATCAGTACGTTCTTTTAATACTTCGGGAACAGAAATGTTCAGCTCGCGTGCCAGAATCTGGGTAACACGCGGACCGCAGAAGCCACCCTGGCAACGGCCCATGCCTGCACGGGTACGGCGTTTTACACCGTCAACAGTGCGTGCGCCTACAGGAGAATTGATTGCTTCTACAATTTCGCCCTCGGTAACGGTTTCGCAACGGCAGATTACGCGGCCGTACAGATTGTCTTCGGCAATCTTGGCAGCCTTTTCATCAGCAGTCATATAGTTGAATGCTTTATGCTTCGGCAGAGCAGCCTTGAAGTCAGCCTTCTTGGCAGCACCGCTTACACGGGCAATTTCGTTGGCAATCAGCTCACCTACAGCAGGAGCTGCGGTCAGACCGGGAGATTGCATACCGGCAGCATTGTACAGGCCTTCAACCTTTTCGGAAGGACCAAGTACGAAGTCACCGGTGCTGGAAACGGCACGCAGGCCGGCAAATTCGGTAATAGCTGCGCCCATCGGCAGGTTCGGAATCAGCTTCTTGGCAGAAGCAATGATTTCATTCATGCCGGCAGTGGTAACAGCCTTATCTTCTTTGGAATCCTGCTCATTAGCGTTAGGACCGATGAAGGTGTTGCCGTGGGTAGTAGTGCAAACCAGAATACCTTTGGATTTTTTGGTCGGGGTGGGGAATACCACGCCGTAAACCAGGCTGCTGCAGGCAGTCTTATCAAACAGAATATATTCGCCCTTACGCGGAGTGATGGTGAAGGTATCATCACCGGCCAGCTTAGCGATTTCGTCAGCATAAACACCGGCAGCATTAACCACATATTTAGCAGCAATAGTGCCTTTATTGGTTTCTACACCGGTAATTTTGCCGTCTTCCTTAACGAAGCCCAGTACCTTGCAGTCGCGGATAACTTCTGCACCGTTTTGTACAGCGCATTGAGCGAAAGCAATAGCAGCACCGAACGGCCAGCATACGCCGGCACTCGGAGCCCACAGAGCACCCTTGACAGTGGTCAGGTTAGGCTCCTTCTCAAGAACTTCTTCTTTAGACAGGATTTGCAGGCCTTCAACGCCGTTCTTTTTACCGCGTTGCAGCAGCTCCTGCAGAGTCTGCATTTCCTCGTCGGTGGTTGCAGCAACCAGGGAACCGGTCCATTTAATATCCAGGTCCAGTTCGTTTTCCAGCTCGTGGTACAGAGCGTTGCCACGAACGTTGGTAATAGCTTTGAGGCTGCCGGTAGGAGCGTCAAAGCCAGCATGAAGAATTGCACTGTTAGCTTTAGTAGTACCGATAGCGATATCCGGCTCTTTTTCCAGCAGAACGCATTTCAGGTCATACTTGGAAAGCTCGCGCAATACAGCAGTACCTACAATGCCGCCACCAATAACGACTACATCAGCAGATTTTACAAATTCCATTCCGTCACTTCCTTGCTGAATTTTCTCATAAAAATACAACTAAATTTTATCACAAATCTGCAAAAAATAGAAGAGGGAAGCGAAAATAAAAAAGTCCATAGTGGGACATGATATGCCCCAAAGATGCACTATTCTAGTTTTTTGCAAATACTGCTAATGCAATCAAGTAAGTATTGTAGATGACGTCTTTTTAGTTTACTCTTAACCAACGGAATTTCCTTATCTAGTATAGTTCCCATTTCTCTAAACAACGATAAATCTCCCGAACGGAAATCCTTTATATTTCTTATCTCAAGATAGTTATGACTTAAAATAGCATTGATTTTTCTTATATTCACGTTAGGTAAACTAATAAACTTTTTTATCATTACAGAAGCAGGAATACAATTTAACATACTCTGTTTATCTTCTATAATATAACCATCATCCTTTACTAACTCCCTAAAATGTTCAACAAAATCTTCTTCATCATCAAAAACATCTCTATATTTTTGCTTTTTTCCTTCCAGAAAAGTTTTTTCTACAATACTGTAAAGTTCTTTGTTAAATGCATTCGCTTTCGTATTACCACTATTGAAATAATGCCAACTGCTTACATCAAATTCAACCGCTCTAGCTTTTACATTTTTTATAACATTCTCTTTTAATAATCCTATTATATGATCACTATTATCATATAAAGTTTCTATTAAAATAAATAAATTGCTTAAAATTCTCGGGTATAATCCAAGACAATATTGATTTTCCTTAATATCATCTAACACAGAATCCAATCGTTTTTTTGCTTCAATGTCACTATCAAGACAATAAATAGAGTCTATTTTATCAGTATTATTTTTTATATCATTCATTTCGCCTAATACAAATCTCGTTATATCTTCTAAAAGAAGACCCTTGTTTAATGAATAATCATAGATATACTGATTCACATATCTACTTAACCTGATATGATTATTTATATTAAAGTCTATCATGTCTTTGGCAAAACCATCTGATGAAAACGGCTTTACTACTACATCTCTATCTTTAGGAATAAAAACATCACTCATGCCAAAATCTTTATACATAATAGAAACTGAAGTAACATTACATAAAACTAGTGCGATATATCGGGAGTAATATTTCTTGTCTACTTTAGCATCATCAAAAGCTAATTCTATTTCATGCTCAAGCTCTTTGAATCTCTTTAAAACAAAAATTAAAGTTCTCAAATTATGGGAGCCTACCCTAGAAAATAACTCTAAAACTTCACTTTTATATTCAATTAAGCAATCATAACAATATGATTGTTTACCAACTATATTATCTAATATTTTTCGATAAACAGTTGATAAATCTGCAGCATACTTAATTGTAAAACCAACAACTTTTTCTTTATATAAATTATAGTCATCTACTAAGATTTTTTCCTCTATATTGTTTACTGCTTTCTTACTATTTAAATTTTCATCATCTTTTTCTGCTTTTTTCAACAATGCTACTTCATTACAAACAATAATCACTTTCGCATGATTCTGTTCGACCATCTCATCAAATAACCCTAATAATTCTATTTTATCTATTACAGAACGTTCAAAATCATCAAATATGAATACATAATCAGAAAAATTTATAGTATTTTTTTGTATATCACTGAAAAAAGCCTTGGCAGTATCACCATTAGGAACTAACTTCAAGCCTTTATTTATAATACCAACAAAGACTGATGGTATCTGAGAAACCGAAGAACTTGCTTGTTTATTTGATATTTTAAGACCTATATTCATCTCAGCTCGTTTTTGCGCTCTTTTATTGGAATAAATGTTTAACACATGCATAGTAATAACATTGATCAAATCATCTACGCATTTTATTCCAAATAAGGAAATATAAATTACTGCTTTCCTGTCTTCTTCCAATACTGGTATTAACTCATTTTTTACAAAGTATGTTTTTCCAGATCCCCAACTGCCATTCAACATAACAGCATAATCAGAATAACATTCATTAATATACACTTTTATTCCACTAATTATTTCTTGTTGACTTGCAGACATTTTATCACCTCTGACTTATAATCGAAAAGCCTAACCTGTAAAAAGAAACTTCTACAAGCTAGGCTTATTTAACTATTGCTTGGCAAGCTTAGAGAAACCATTATATGTCGAAAATCCTAACATAAAAATTGCTATCTCCATAATCATATCTTTGTCTTCTACATTACTTGCAGCAAGCCTTAATTCATCATATACAGTATCATGTGGTACTAAATTGTTCCCATTATTATCGACAACTTTTTGAATAACGGTAGGGAGTACCATACAAAGTTTAAAAAATGCATCTTCCTGACCAGTAACTAACTCATAAAACTTATCTATACTTACACGCCTGATAAGCTTATGTCCAACCCTTTGTCCGTCAACAGTTGTTTCCCATTTTATATTTTGGGATTTCTTAGCTATAGCTTCCACTAAAAAACATGCACAATCATCATCTTTCAATAATTGGTTCTGCATCTTGATAAAAGTTTTACCAGCAGCAGATGAGTTCATAGTATTATGTTTATTTTTCATTTCAACATAAACTGTATGCACACAAGAACCATCAGGTAATATTATTCCTTCTGGATTTTTATAGATAACATCCCAACCACCTTCAGTGCCATTATCCGGTACATGGCATTTGTCAATATACTGAAATATACGTTGATGAAAATATCCAATATCATTATTGTTTGATTTATCCCGCTGTCTGAAAATCTCATTACTGATAGTTTCTTTCCAATCAGCTTGGTAAACTGTCTTATCGAAAATCAATTTAACAGGGTCAATAATATTTTTATTGAACCGTTGTACATCAAATGATTTTAATTTATCACCATATTTTTCAATGGTATCTTGAACATGCTTAGTAAAATCCTCTTCTGTAATAAAGCTTAAATCCCAAGTCATAATCTTTCCAATGCCTCCTTGATTTTCAAACCAACTTCATAAGCCAAATTTACAGGTACAGCATTACCAACCTGTCTATATTGTGAAGCAACACTGCCACAAAACTTCCAATCATCAGGAAATGTTTGACAACGCGCATTTTCACGAACAGTAAATGGTCTTGCTTCTAATGGATGACATCTATCTGTCTGTTTTTGACTAGGTGATGTAAGTACCGTAAGAGAAGGTTCATCAAGACTCATTCTTCTCAATATTCCTGTTCTGCCACCCTCCATATCCCAACAGCTTTTCATATACTCTTTAGCTATCACAGGATCAATATCACGCCAATAACCACCAGGCGGTACTAACTCAAAAATTTTAGTTTTATATTCAGAATACAACGAACCTTCACTTTTAGGACAATCTAATAAAATATCTCTTAGAACAGGCTTATACTCATGTTGTTTTGGGAATTCAAAATATACTTTCCCCAACAAATCATTGCGTATACCTATAGTTATTAATCGTTCCCGTTTTTGAGGTACGCCATAATTCCAAGCATTAAGAACTTCTTTTTGAATGGTATAACCAGCTTGCTCAAAGATAGCAGTCATAGTTTCATAAGTTTTACCTTTATTATGGCTCAATAGACCTCTGACATTTTCAAACAAAAACATTTTAGGCTGTAACTTTTCAAGAAACAAAGCATAATGATAAAAAAGAGTACCACGTGCATCCTCTAAACCTAATCGTTTTCCAGCATAAGAAAATGCTTGACAAGGTGCACCGCCAGACAACAAATCTAGAGCTCCTTTTTTTAAGCCAAAAAAATCAGTTAAATTTAGTGATGATATTTTAGCAACATCACCTTCAATAACATTCCAATATGGTCGATTTATACGCATTGTTGCACACGCATCTGCGTCAAATTCATTTAACGCTAACGTGTGAAAACCTGCTTTTTCAATGCCGAGCGCTAAACCACCAGCACCAGCAAATAACTCTATTGTAGTAAGCATCCTTACCGATTATCCCCCTTAAATATTATTGTCTAAAACTTTTCCTTATTGAAATATAACGAAGCACATCACCGACACAATTAGGCAAGTTTTTCTGAATATCATCTTCCCAAAACCGTAAAACAATCCACCCATTATCTCTTAATTCAATAGTATTTTCCAAATCACGTTCTACATTACGCCTAATTTTTTCATTCCAATAACTAGAATTATGCTTTATAGGACGTTTCTGCAGATCTTTACCATGCCAAAAATTGCCATCACAAAACACAGCAATCTTATATTTTGTAATTACTATATCAGGGTGACAATCAAAAACCTTAAAATTTTTTCGGTATCTAATACCTTTATGCCACAATGCTTTTCTTAGGCGCACCTCTATACCAGTATCAGAACCTTTTATTGATTTCATTATCTTCGAACGCTTAATGGTTGTTTCCAGCTTCATTATATTCACCACACAAGTTGTGTTTGCTTATATATTTTACCATATGTTTACAATTCTTTCGAGCAAACGAACTGTGAAATAGCATATAAAACACAAAAAAGCTGCTGCCATTTCAGTCTTACCGTAAGCAAAACTAAAAATGGCAACAGCCTGAAATTCTATTCTCTCTTCTTCACAAACCATCTCAGCGGCAGCTTCTGCTCCAGCCAGCCGATAAAGATATCCGAAAGCGGTGTCAGCAGAATCCAGCTTAAAACAAGCAGGACAAAGGAAACGGAGCCTACGAAAACATCAGTAAACCAATGCGCACCGCCAATAATACGTGGCAGAGAGAAAATAATAAATACAGCCAGCGCTTTAACAAAAGCGTCCTTGCCGATATATTTCCACATATACACAGCAAATATCAACAGCATCATGCCATGGTCACCGGGGAAGCTGCTGCCGGAGCGGTCCTTGGCAGGCCAGCCGCTCAGCTGGCTAACCCAGTTTACATTATGATACAGCTGGTCAAAATAAACGGAAGCACTCACACGGTCAATCGGCAGCAGCTTATCAAACTGCTTAATAATTACCGCGCTCACCAGCATGGCAACGCCGATACAGAACAGCCAACGCTTGCCTTCAACATTGCTTTTGCGATAATAGCTGTAAAAAATCGCCAGCATCGCCACAAACGCCACCACATCAAAGGCACGCAGATTAACAAAAGCGATAAAATAAGTAAAGGCCGTTCCCTGCGCCAGCTGCTGGTTAAAGAAATAAAAGACACTTTGGTCCAAAGCCAGCCAAGGTCCGTGATAGCCGGCGTTAGGGGTGCTTGCCAGCCAGCTTCCCAAAAGCAGTGCGCCCAGGATATTACAGATAATTATCCAGATCAGGTTATTTTTCTTCATATAGTCTCCTCGTATTTCAATATCACTGTTCCTCAGATATCACCTAAAGTTCAGTTAACAAATTTACGTAAATATGATACCATATTCTTGAGGAATATATAAGTCTTTTATGGAGATTTTTACTGTCAGCTTCCAAAGGAGAGAGAATTATGCGCAAGCTGCTTTTACTGTTAACATGCTTACTGATGTGCTGCTACAGCGCGCTGGCGCTCGCTGCAGATAAAACTAAGACTGCCGATGATCCGGACGCAATCAAACCGATTGCAATCATCAGCGCTGCCGAAATGAACGAACGCTTGCAGACAGGCAATAGTGACGACCTGCTATATATAAAAAGCAAAGAAGACAGGGTAGAGGTTTACCAAGGTCTGGCTGCCGACCGCTCTTTGCGTAAGCAGCTGATTTTAGCCATGCCCAATACAGAAATGCTGCGCTTATATACCAATAACAAGGATACCTTTGCGCAGATGAATAAAATGCTCAGCGATTACGAAAGCTCCAATACAAACTTCAACGGCTATAAAATTATCACCGATAAGGATACACCGAAAAAGCTGGAAAACGGCGGTAAAATCTATCGCCTGTGGTTCATGAAGATTGAACGCGAAAAGCAAAGCCGCAGAGGTGGCTGGAACTTCCCGATCGGCATAGGTATCGGCATCGGCGGCGGCCATCACCACCACGGTCCATGGATTGGCGTAGGGTGGTAAGAAATATACCTTATATAATGAAGAAAAGCACGGGTATCTGCCCGTGCTTTTTTGATGTATGTAAAGCTATAGCCTTTTATCTATATCAATATATCGCTACATAAATATTAAAACGCAGGCTCAATGGTTCCTTTATATTTATCGGCAATAAACTTCTTCACAGCCTCGGACTGATAAGCCTTCACAAAAGCCTTATAAGCCTCTTTATCCTTATCCTTGTTGCGGGCAGCAATAATCATTACAGCCAGCGGCTCGTCCTTAGGCTCAAGGAAGATATTCTGCTTTTTAACATCCAAACCACCGCTCATTACATAGTTCATGGTAATAGCCGCAGCATCTACATCAGCCAGACTGCGCGGCAGCTGTGCTGCCTCCAGCTCCTTAAATTTCAGATGCTTGGGATTATCGACAACATCCTTCGGTGTAGCCTTCATGCCAACGCCATCCTTCAATTTCAACAAGCCGGCACGCTGCAACAGCAGCAGACCGCGGCCGCCGTTTGTCGGGTCGTTAGGAATAGCAATCGTTGCACCGTCAGGGATATCCTTCACATCATGCACCTTATCGCTGTAAATGCCCATGCGCATTAAAATAGCGTTGCCGATGGGCACAAGGTCAGTCTTATTAGTCTTGTTAAAGTTATCCAGGAAGGGCTTATGCTGATAGCTTACCAAATCCAGCTCGCCATCTGCCAAAGCTTTGTCCGGTGTAACATAATCCGAGAACTCCACAACCTGTACCTTCAGGCCACTTTTAGCTGCTTCCTTGGCTGCAGCCTCCACAACCTCGGCATGCGGACCGGCGGTAGCACCAACCTTAATCGTTGTTTGAGCCTGTTTGTCACCGCCGCCGCAGCCTGCTGCCGCCAATGCCACTACAGATAATGCAATAACCAATAATTTTTTCAACATAATTCATCGTCTCCTTTGCAAAACTAAAATAAAAAAAGCCTTCGTTTATCCATACCGCATTTTCATTATGCAGTAAGGGACGAAAGCAAACTTCGTGGTACCACCCAATTTCACCGCTACCTCACGATAGCAGCCTCCTCAAGTACGCCGGACTAAGCCATTAATACTTCAGCACTGTAACGGGTGCGCCCGGACGACCTAAACTTACGCTTCAGCCAATCAGCTCCAAGACCATCTTCGGCAAAGTCTCCTGCGCTTCCTTTTATATCCCGGTCTGGAAAATCATCCCGGTTATGAAATCAACAAAGCGCAGACCACCGGCTTCGGCGGCATGATTGCCTTTGCTGTAGACAGCGCCGAAACAGCACGCCAAATTTTGGAAGGCGTCAAGCTCATCAAATTTGCCGAAAGCCTTGGCGGTACAGAAAGCCTGATAACCTATCCGATTCGCCAGACGCATACCGACCTTACTGCCGAAGAATGTGCCGAAAAGGGGATTACGGATTGTCTGCTGCGCTTCTCTACAGGCATTGAAGCAACGCAGGATCTGATTGACGATTTGGCACAGGCCTTTGCCGCAGTAGAATAATTTATACGAATAAAGTTTGGTGATACGTTATGACTAAATATGATTTTGACAAGACAATCGACAGACGCAATACAGACTGCCTAAAATACGATTTTGCCATCCAGCGTGGCCGTCCGGCAGATGTTTTACCTTTTTGGGTAGCAGATATGGATTTTCCTATTGCCCGGGAAATACAGGAAGCACTTGTTGAACGCTGCCAGCATGCTATCTTCGGCTATAGCGAAAGTACAGAAGCATATTTTCACGCTGTCCGCGACTGGTATACTAAGCATTTTAACTGGAGCCCCAAAACAGAATGGCTCACCAAAACTCCCGGCATAGTTTTTGCCCTTGCTATGGCAGTAAAGGCCTTCACCCAAAAAGGTGAGGGCGTACTTGTACAGCAGCCGGTTTACTATCCTTTCAGCGAGGTTATCGAAGATAATGAGCGCAAGCTGATTAATTCACCGCTCATTCTGAAAAGCGGTCATTATGAAATGGACTTTGCCAATTTGGAAGAAAAAATCGTCGCTAACAATGTTAATTTGATGCTTTTATGCTCACCGCATAACCCCGTAGGCCGTGTCTGGACACGCGCTGAGCTGCAAAAAGTGGGCGATATCTGCCTTAAGCATGGTGTAATTACCGTAAGTGATGAAATTCACGGTTATTTCGTCTGGGGAAATAACTCTCAGACAGTTTTTGCCAGTTTAGGAGCAGTATGAGCAAAATTGCGTAATCTGCACTGCGCCCAGCAAAACCTTCAATATTGCCGGTCTGCAGGTATCCAATATCTTCATTCCCAACAAAAATTTACGTCGCCGCTTCCGCAAGCAGGTAGCGGCAGCAGGCTATAGCCAGGTAAACACCTTAGGCCTTGTTGCCTGCCAGGCTGCCTACACTTATGGCGAGGATTGGCTGCAGCAGGCGAAGGCTTATATCGAAGATAACATTAAATTCGTTGATGCTTATCTGAAGCAGAACCTGCCGCAGATTAAGCTGCTCCGGCCTGAGGGGACATATCTGATTTGGCTTGATTGCAGCGCCTTAGGCCTTACAGCTGCCGAACGTGAGCAGTGGCTCTGGCATAAAGCGCACCTCTGGCTCGATGGCGGTGGTATCTTCGGCAAAGAGGGAGAAGACTTTGAACGTATCAACGTTGCCTGCCCCCGTGCGCTATTATTACAGGGCCTTGAGCAGCTGAAGCAAGCTGTTCATGAATTAAATTAAATTTATTAATTCTATTTTTTCTACGATGTAACTGAAAAAACTGCTGCCTTCTTTGTAGCAAAAGTGAAGGCAGCAGCTTATTTTTATTTTCGCTATACTTTTGCAGGCTCTTTATTTTATCTTGTAAATTGACGTCGATTTGTATATAATGCAGATAAGCTATTCTATGCTTGTTTGCAGCACTATCCTTATTCAATAGATAAGCATGGTAAAACAAACCTATTTTTAAGCTGTAGCAGAAAATAATAAAATATAATAAACTTGCATTTTGCGCATTTACTGTCAAGCATAGGCGTAAATAAGCAGGAAGGGAGCATTATATGAAGCGTGAACAAATAGCCAAAAATATTGTTGCCGATCTTAAGGAGCTGGCAGCCTTAACCTCTGATGCAGACGGTGCACACCGCATTGCCTGGACACCGACATTCAAGAAAGCAACGGAATGGTTTGCTAAAAAGATGCAGGCCGCAGGTGCTGAGGTATGGACAGATGCCGCAGGCAACAGCTGGGCCAAATTTGCCGGCGAAAGCGAGGAGTGCATTGTTATCGGCAGCCATCTCGATTCCGTACCTGACGGAGGCTGGCTGGACGGCGCTTTAGGCGTTGTAGCAGGCATGGGTATAGGTGCCTACGGTCTGGCAGACAAAAAGCCTGCCAAAACTCTTTACGTTGTCGGTTGGGCAGATGAGGAGGGTGTAGCCTTCGGCAAAAGCTGTCTTGGCAGCAGCGCTGTCAGCGGCATCGTCACAAGCAAGGATGTGTTGCCCTTAATCCATCAGGAAAACGGCCGCAGCTTCAGCGATGTCTGGCAGGAATACGGCCTTGATGCCAACAGAATAGGGGAGGCACACACAGCCTTTGCCAAGCTGCCGGTTAAAGCTTACCTAGAGCTGCACATAGAGCAGGCACCGCTGCTGGCTTTAGCCAAAAAAAGCGTAGCCTGCGTTTACGGCGTTTGCGGCTGCAACCGCCAGTACATCACCTTCCGCGGGCAGCAGGGACACTGCGGTTCTCCGGTTGCTTTGCGTCAGGATGCCTTTATTGCGGCAGCGCAGACCACCCTTGATTTACGTGAAATTGCCCTCAAATATGATTCCTATTGCACTGTAGGCAATATTGAGGTCAAGCCTGACCTGACTACTATTTCTCCTGGCTATTGCCGCATTTCGCTGGACCAGCGCAGCATTAAGCCGGAAACAATGCAAACGATAGTTGCAGAAGCCAAGGCTGCGGCGCAAAAGCATGCGCAGGAGGGCAGGCTCACTGTGGAATTTGAGCCTATCTGGCATGCTGACCCGATACTGTTTGATGAGCAGCTGGTAGAGGACTGCAACGCTGCCGTAGAGGAGGAAACAGGTGCAAGACACAGCATGTATTCCGCACCGCTGCATGATGCCGTGCCTCTGAATGCCGTTGTACCTTCGGTAATGATGTTCGCCCAATCCGATCCCGGCATTTCTCACTGCAAAGAAGAAAATACTCCACAACCGCAGCTGGAGGAGGCAATCCGTGCCTTCATCCGTCTGGCAGAAAAAGAGCTGAGGACAAGCTTTGCAGAGTAAGCACTAAAGCCCGCTGCAACCTTGCAACAAAGTAATTTTATATTTTTATACGACAAAAGCAGCTTCTGCGATGCAGAAGCTGCTTTGCTTTTTATACGGCATATTTATTTTATTAAATCCTTCAGTCCGCGTATCCGCATTACCTTCCAGGTAAAGCACAGACTGCGCAGCGACTGATCCAAAAACATCGATACCCAGGCGCCCACAATACCCAGCTTGCAATAATAGATAAAGAAAGCCGTCATCAATGGACGCAGAACGGTAATCAGCACAAAGGAATAGACGGCAACGGCAGTAGTCTGACCGCTGCCACGCAATATACCTGCAGTAATAATCGTATGCCCCTGCGGTATGCAAACTGCTGCCACCCAGAACATTACCGTCTCACTGAGAGCAAGTGCCTGCGCATCCTGCGAATAAACGCTGAAAATCGGCACGCGTGCGGCATACAGAATAATAAAAGAGGCAACGGAAAGTCCCAGGCCCCATTTAAAGCCTATACTGCGGCAGCGCTTCCAGTTTGCATAATCAGCGGCACCGCGCATTTGCCCGGCAAGCACCATATTAGCCTTACCGAAGCCGAAGATAAAATCATAAGAAAAATCGCAGATATTATAGCAAATGCTGTGTACTGCATAGGGCAGAGTACCAAGACGCGCAGTCATCCAGCCATAGGCCAGCATACCGATGCGTTCCGCACCAAGCTCACTGAAAACACCGCCGAATACCGGCATAAATTCCCGCCAAAATACTTTGTCCGGCAGCTGCAGCAGACCATCACTGAAAAAGCCCTCATGCTTCATAATCCAGACGGTGATACCAAGAGTACACAGAGAGCCGATAATCGTGCTGATTGCCGCACCACGCACACCCCAGCCGGCAAAGCTGCCAAAGCCTGTAATGAGAAAATAATTGCAGACGATATTCACTACATTGCCAACAATATTGCTTTTCATAATAGCGCTTGTCCGGCCTACACCCAACAAGGTTCCTTGCAGCAAGAGTGACAGTGAGTTTAGCAGTACTGCAGCTACGGCAATATTGCCGTAAGACAGCGCCAGCTCCAGATAATCGCTCTGCGCACCCATCAGCACCACCAGCTTTTCAAAAAAGCCATAGAAAAGCAGATGCAGTACTACAAGCAGGATACTGCTGACGGTAAAGCTCTGTCGCAGCAAAACCTTTATGGCAGAATATTGCCTGGATCCAAATTTATTGGCCGTCAGTATAGTAACTGCAGATGCCAGTGAACGCGATACTGTCAGCAGTACCAGGCGCAGCGGCAGAAAAATACTCACTGCTGCTATAGCCTTGGCACCCAATACGCCTACCATAATCAAATCAGCCGCAGCCAGAAAGGTCATAAAAATGCCCTCCAACGCAGCGGGGAGGGCAATACGCAAATATTTACCTGTTAATGAATCATTAAAGCTCTTCATTTTCTAGAAAACATATACGTTAAAACAAATAAACAAATTTATTCAGCATCCTCTTCATGATGAATTGCTGCCAGAGAAACAACCTTGTCATCATCGTTCAAGGTCATCAGCTTTACACCCTGGGTATTACGGCCATATTGGGAAATCTGGTCCACATCGGTGCGGATAATCAGACCGGCCGCGGTAATCATCATGATTTCCTGCGCCGGGTTAATAACCTTCATACCAATCACAAGACCGGTTTTTTCGGTAATCTTCATGTTGATGATACCTTTGCCGCCGCGAGTCTGCTTACGATATTCCTTAACCTCAGTACGCTTGCCCATGCCGAATTCGGTTGCCGTCAGTACCTCGGAATCCTCATCGGAAACGCTGTCCATAGCTACAACCTCATCGCCATAGTTGAGGGAAATACCCTTTACGCCATGTGCGGTGCGTCCCATGGTGCGTACATCCTGCTCATCGAAGCGGATGGCAATACCGTTACGGGTTGCCAGGATGATTTCGCTGTTGCCGTCAGTCAGTTCAACACCGATCAGATCCTCATCATCGTCCAGATTAATAGCAATCATGCCATTCTTGCGCACGCTTTCCAGATCCTTGAGGTTGATTTTCTTGACGGTACCCTTATTGGTAGCCATAAACATGTACTGTTCTTCTCTGAACTCCTTCACCGGAATAACAGCCGTAATCTTTTCGCCAGGCATTAAAGCCAGCAGGTTGATAATAGCTGTGCCCTTGGCTGTGCGGCTTGCTTCGGGGATTTCATAGCCCTTCTGGCGATATACACGGCCACGGTTGGTAAAGAAGAGAATGTTATGGTGGGTGGTAGAGAGGAAGAGATGCTCTGCCGAATCATCAATCTTCTTGCCGCTGCCGCCGGTTTTGCCTACGCCACCGCGTTTTTGGCTGCGGAAGTTGTCGAGAGTCTGGCGTTTGATGTAGCCCTGATGGCTGATGGTTACAACGATATCCTCCTCGGCAATCAGGTCCTCAATATCCATTTCGGAGCTGTCGATGGAAATTTCGGTACGACGCTCGTCACCGAAGCGCTTCTTCATTTCCTGCAGGTCTTCCTTGATAATGTTCATAACCTTATGCTCATCTGCCAATACGCTTTCCAGCCAGTCAATAGTTTCCAGCAGGTCGGCATATTCTTCGTCAATCTTCTTACGCTCCAGACCGGTCAGGCGCTGCAGACGCATATCCAGAATAGCCTGTGCCTGACGTTGGCTCAGCTTAAAGTTTTCCATCAAAGCGGTGCGGGCAATTTCTGCTGTCGCGCTGCCGCGGATGGTGCTGATAACAGCATCAATATTATCCAGGGCAATCTTCAAGCCCTCTAAGATGTGAGCTCTGTCCTTGGCCTTGCCCAGCTCGTAGCGTGTACGTCTGGTAATAACGTCCTTCTGGTGCTCCAGATAATATTCCAGCACCTGCTTAAGGTTCAGGACACGCGGCTGGCCGTTAACCAGTGCCAGCATGATGATACCAAAGGAGCTTTGCAAGGCGGTATGCTTGTACAGACGGTTCAGAACAACGTCAGGAACAGCATCACTCTTCAGCTCAACAACAATCTTCATACCGTCCTTGAGGCTGGAGAAGTCATCAACCTTGGTAATGCCTTCGATTACGCCGTCCTTAGCCAGGTTAGCAATATCCTTTATCAGATTAGCCTTATTAACCTGGTAGGGGATTTCGGTAATAACGATATGGTGCTTGCCCTTGTTGGCAGGCACAATTTCAGCCTTGGCACGGATTTTTACTACGCCGCGGCCGGTGTTATAAGCGCTGGTAATGCCTTCCTTGCCCAAAATGCAGGCACCGGTTGGGAAGTCAGGGCCTTTGATAGCCGTCATCAGCTGCGGAATTTCTACATCAGGGTTATCAATCAGCATAACAAGGCCGTTAACAACCTCACACAGATTGTGCGGCGGAATGTTAGTAGCCATACCAACTGCGATACCGGCACTGCCGTTAATCAGCAGAGCAGGGACCTTGGAAGGAAGTACGCTGGGCTCCTTTAAGGATTCATCATAGTTAGGTACAAAATCAACTGTATCCTTTTCGATATCCTCGAGCATTGCCTCAGCAATTTTAGCCATACGCACCTCGGTATAACGCATTGCTGCCGGACTGTCGCCGTCAATACTACCGAAGTTGCCATGGCCGTCTACCATCAGATAGCGGGTAGAGAAATCCTGCGCCAGGCGCACGATTGCATCATATACAGAACTATCACCATGCGGGTGATATTTACCTAAAACGTCACCGACGATACGAGCGGATTTTTTATATGGCTTCGTCGGAGTCATGCCTGCCTCCTGCATTGCGTATAAAATACGGCGATGTACAGGCTTCAGACCATCGCGGACATCAGGTAAAGCACGTTGAATGATAACGCTCATCGCATAATCGATGTAGGATTTTTGCATTTCCTCTTCGATGTATACGGGAAGAACTTTACCAGTGGTATTTTCTAAATCCACTTTATCACCTTTCCTTTACAAAAAACAATATTACAACCAGATATCTGAGGCAGAGTGCCTCAGCACAGGTTATTTTAATAATATCTCATAAACCTGCTTGCCAATCAGCAGGGTGGTAACCAGTAAATACAAGGGACGCACATAGGAAGCACCCTTTTTTATCGCCAGACGGGTACCGACAACAGCACCGGCAATCATCGCTGCAGCCATAATCAGGCCGTAGCTCCAGATAATCGTGCCGCTGACAGCGAAGGATACAAGAGCACCAACGCCGCTGGCAAAATTCAACGCCTTGGCATTACCGGCAGCCGTTACAAAGTCATAGCCCAAATATAAAAAGCCAAAAATCAGGAAGGAGCCTGTACCGGGACCGAAGAAGCCATCATAAAAGCCCATGGCAAACGCCATAACTATGGCGCCGATTAAAGCCTGCATACCAAGCTTTTCTATCGTACCGGCATCGCCCCAATCCTTACGGCGATAGGTATAAACAGCAACAGCAACCAAAAGCACGACGATGATATTTTTCATCAGCTGCTCCGGCAGCAGGTAAACTACGTAGGCACCTAAGGCTGAACCGATAAAAGAAAGCGGCATCAGCGTAAAGGCTGCCTTTTTTATTTTACCGGCGCGCCAAAAGGAGAGCACGCTGGTAAAGCAGCCGATAGAGGCTGCCAGCTTGTTTGTTCCCAAAGCATAGGGAACAGGCAAGCCCAGGCTCAACAGGGCGGGAGTGGAAATTAAACCGCCGCCGCCGACTGTTGAATCAATAAACGAAGCTATAAAGCCTGAGACAATCAGGAAAATAACTGTCGTCGTATCTAAATTCGCCACAAAAGTTTCCAAAAAATACCCCTCATTCCGGTGCGTAGTTGTTAGTTGTTAGTGATTAGTGGTTAGCTTTAGGTTGCCGGTATATCATGCTAACGACCTTTACTATACACTATTTACTAATCACTGCACACTATACACTATTCACTTTTAACTATTTACTGCCTTCCGCCCAACGGATATAGATTCCTAAATCACCGCTGTGACAGGTGCAGCAGATTTTTTCGACACCTTCCAGAACCTCATTGCTGATAGCATAAGGGTAGAGCTGGCGCAGCGTTGCCTGCTGCAAGGGCCAGCGCACGCCGGTAAAATCTACTGTCGTGCTTTCGCTTAACGGCAGCAATGAAACAGCTTCCGCAGCCTCCTGCAGCTTCAGCTCTACGCTTTCGCCCTCTGTCAGCAGCAGCATAAATTCCTTGTCATCCGCCAGTATAACACGGCAGCCACGCTGCTTTTTTACTCCCAGCAGAGTGTAAACGTTGCTGTATAAATGGTCGAAGCGTCCGCCCCAAATACCGGTAGCAAGAATGTCTCCCTCTGGCAGATTGTGCAGTAAAAGCTGTAAGTCAGTATCATCCTTTGCAGGATTGAAGCTGTGCACTACAGTACCTGCAGCGCACGCCTGCTGATAAACAGCCTGCGATGAGCTGTCGCAGTCACCGAACAGCTCTGTAGGAACATAGCCTGCTGCAAGGCAGTATTCAGCGCCGCGGTCAGCGCAGTAAATTTTCTTGCCGCCGCTAACACTGTGCAGCCACTCTAGTTTAGGTCCGCGTCCGCCTGCAACCACCAGCAAAGTGTCAGCAGGGGAGAGAGCAGCAGCGTGATGTTTCACGTGAAACATCACGCGCAGCTCCAGCTCAGGCAGTACAAAAAGCTTGTCAGCCATTATTTTTTCGCTACAGCAACAGGCTTAATCACAATCTGGCCGTTTTCTTTGAGAACCTTCCAGGTGCAGTCACCATTCTTGTTCTTCAGCCATTCCATGCTAATTTCCAAAAGAAAACGGTTCAGACGCTCCTGCGCATCCTCCGGCAGCAGCAGCTCTTTTTTAGCAGGTGCCTTAGCACCCTTTAATTTGCTTTGCTTAACCTTTTCGTCAGCATACATGCCGTTTTCAAAGGTCAGCTCCTCGCTGAAGCCCTTCAGCATATCTGCATCGGAAAGTCCTTTTTTAATTTTAACCATTTAAAGCACCTCTTTTTATGCTACAATCAGGCTTACAAATCCAGATTACGTACCTTCTTAGCATTGTCCTCGATAAACTGACGGCGCGGCTCAACCTTATCGCCCATCAGAATGGAGAAAATGCGATCTGCTTCTGCAGCATCCTCCAGATGAACCTGCAGAATAGTACGTGCCGCAGGATCCATAGTTGTTTCCCACAGCTGGCCTGGGTTCATCTCGCCTAAGCCTTTGTAACGCTGTACATACGGGTTAGTATCGCGGCCAACCTCGTCGAGGATTTGCTGCAATTCTTCATCGCTGTAAGCGTAGTAATGCTGCTTCTGGTTTTTACGGATTAAATACAGCGGCGGCTGTGCAATAAACACATGGCCTTCCTTAATCAAAGGCTGCATATAACGGTAGAAGAAGGTCAACAGCAGCGTACGGATATGCGCACCGTCGACGTCGGCATCTGTCATGATGATAATCTTGCCATAACGTGCCTTGTCCAGATTGAAGTCATCGCCGATACCACAGCCAAAGGCAGTAATCATATTGCGGATTTCTTCACTGCTCAGCACCTTATCAAGACGTGCCTTTTCAACATTAAGGATTTTACCGCGCAGCGGCAAAATAGCCTGGAAATCACTGTTACGGCCCTGCTTAGCGCTGCCGCCTGCAGAGTCACCTTCGACCAGATAAATCTCGGTATCCTCAACGTTACGGCTCTTGCAGTCAGCCAGCTTGCCGGGAAGTCCGCCCAAATCCATAGCGTTCTTACGGCGTGTAAGCTCGCGCGCCTTGCGTGCTGCCAGACGGGCGCGTGCAGCAATAATAG
Source organism: Phascolarctobacterium succinatutens CAG:287 (assembly GCF_000434895.1). Classification (GTDB taxonomy): domain Bacteria; phylum Bacillota; class Negativicutes; order Acidaminococcales; family Acidaminococcaceae; genus Phascolarctobacterium_A; species Phascolarctobacterium_A succinatutens_A. The sequence continues at coordinate 10,724 of NZ_FR892790.1, read as the reverse complement.
CCTTTTCCACCAGCTTTTTGGCAACCTGCGGATTTTCCTCCATAAACTCGGCCAGAGTATCGCCGACCAGGTTATCAACGATAGGCATAACCTCGCTGTTGCCCAGCTTAATTTTGGTCTGGCTTTCGAACTGAGGGTTCTGCACCTTCAGGCTCAGAACTGCAGTTAAGCCCTCACGCACATCATCACCGCTCAACGCATCCTCGTTTTCCTTGAGCATGTTGGTTTTACGCGCATAAGCGTTAATTGTGCGTGTCAGCGCCTTACGGAAGCCGCTGAGGTGTGTGCCGCCTTCCTCAGTGTTGATATTGTTGACATAGGTGAAAATGTTCTCGCTGTAGGTATCGCAATATTGCATTGCAACTTCAACGATGACAGCGTTCTTTTCGCCCTCCAGATAAATCGGTTTCGGATTAATCTTATCCTTGTCCTTATCCATAAATTCGACGTATTCGATAATACCGCCGGCAAAATGGAAGGTTTCACTCTTATCCTCGGCACGTTCATCGGTCAAGGAAATGGTGATACCCTTATTCAAAAAGGCCAGCTCACGAATACGCAAACGCAGGGTATCATAGCTGTATTCAGTTTCCGTAAAGATGGTAGCATCCGGCTTAAAATGTACCGTAGTACCGGTAACATCGCAATCGCCCTTTTCATAGAGCTTTTTGGAGGTTTTGCCCTGCTTGAATTCAATGCCGTAGCATTTACCGCCGCGGCGAACTTCAACCTCCATATGCTCGCTCAAAGCGTTAACGCAGGTAACACCTACACCATGCAGGCCGCCGGAAACCTTGTAGCCGCCGTCACCAAACTTACCGCCGGCGTGCAGCACTGTCATGATAACCTCAACAGCAGGCTTCTTTTCCTTTTTCATCATATCCACGGGGATACCACGGCCGTTATCGATAACCGTAATGCTGTTATCCTTATGGATAATTACCTTGATATCACTGCAGTAGCCGGCCAAAGCCTCATCAATACTGTTGTCCACAACCTCATACACCAGATGGTGCAGACCGCGGGAGGACGTACTGCCGATATACATAGCAGGTCTTTTGCGTACAGCCTCCAGGCCCTCTAAAACGTGAATCTGTTCAGCGTTATAATTGCCCTTGACCGCTGTAGCTTCTTCAATATCAATTTCCTGGGTCATATTTACCTCCGTTTTAAAATTTCCAGATTAGTATAGACAGCGCCGTCCAGAAAACCTGATTCAGCGCGTTTTTTCAAAGTCACCGAAGAAATCGAGGACAAATACATCGTATCACCGGTCAGAACACAGCTATAATAGCCTTCGCCGCCGGAAGCATCAACCACCCTGTAGCGGGAGCCATACTTCTTGACGAAATCGTCATAAACCAGTGACTGAGGGTGATTCAAATTAAAAATAGCGATAATCTCACTATTTTTTACCATGTAATCTACTCCCAAATGCAGATACACCCTGATCCCTCCTTAAATAAGTTAAAGCATTTTCATATAAAGCTAAGGTAATTTCCTCTGGCTGCTTCTCCAGCAGAAACATTACTGCCAGCAGGCTTTCCTTCTTGTCCGCAAAGCCACAGCGTACACGCTCAAAATAGTAGCTTTGCAGGCTTTCCTTTACAGCCGTGAATAATATTTTATCACATTTGTAGTAGGCCAGACAATCTTCATACTTCAGCCAGGGCTGAATCCGCAGCAGCTCCGCCAGCTTGCTGCGCAGCTCCTCGCGCTGCTCACGCTCGCAAATGCTGCACATTGCCAGTCCCTTGCGCATTTGGGCACCACAGACAGGACATTTGGTATATTCCACAGGCTGGGCAGGCGGCTCGGCCTCCTTGGCCTTTTGCTCCTGCCTTTTGAAAAAGCTGCCAGTATGAAAGTAAACCTTTTTTATCAGCACACGTCCCAGCAAAAAGGAGTTGATTTTTTGCAGAAACAGCTGCTGCATCATATACAGCTCATTAGCCAGCATACTGTTAGCCGTACGCACATAAAGCTCGTTGCCGCTGATTTTCTCAATCGCACAGCTGCGCGCCAGGTTTTCGCCCACAATCTCGCTCCATCTGCTTTCCAGATAATGCTGCAGATAGGCCAGCTTGATTTCCGGCGAAATATAAGCCTTTTTATAGGTGCGGCGCGGGTCAAACAGACGGCGGATAACCTCCTCCGCAGCCTCTAAATTTTCAGCATACATAATCAAGCCTCGCTTATACAGCCACCGGATATTTTAAAGTAAGCATTGCCTGCAAGCTCCGGTATCAGCTCGCGGTCATTTACTGTGATAAAGGTCTGCACTCTGCCGTCGATAAACAGCAGCAGCTGGGAGCGGCGACTGTTATCAAGCTCACTCATAACGTCATCTAATAGCAGGACGGGGAATTCCCCCAGCTCGTTTTTGACATACTGCAGCTGCGACAGCTTCAGTGCCAAGGCACCGCTGCGCTGCTGCCCCTGGGAGCCGAAAGAGCGCAGGGACAGACCATTGAGCAAAAGTTGCAAATCATCGCGGTGGGGGCCGATGCCTGTATTGCCGCGCAGAATATCGATGCGCTGACGCTCCAGCAGTCTGTCGCGGTAAAAATCCTCCGTGGCTTGCGCAGCAGACTGCGGATAAAGCAGCTCGCTGTTGTTGGCCTTCTGCTCATAGCGCACCTGCAGCATTTCGCTGCCCTTGGTAATCGAAGAGTAAATTTCGCCGGCAATAGCCTGCAGCTTTGCCAGCGCTGCCAAACGCCTGCGTACAATCGCTGCTGCCAGACGGATAAATTCCTCATTCCAGGGCTGCAGCACCTCAGCACTGCCACCGTTATCCCGCAGCTCCTTTAAAAGACGGTTGCGCTGCAATAGCACGCGGTTATACTTCAGCAGCAAATCATAGTAAACAGCATCAGTCTGCGCAATCTGCATATCAAAAAAACGACGTCTTAAGGCAGGCTCACCCTTGACCAGCTGCAAATCCTCCGGCGAAAACATTACGGCATTCAAAGCGCCATAATGCTCCTTAGGACGAACGCGCGCACCATCAAGCAATATTTCCTTATGCCAACGCTCATGCTGCCGGTATTTTTTGATTTTTACCTCATGGCTGCCGCTGAAGCTGGCATATTCTACGCCTACAGCCATCGCCTCTGTACCCATTTTCAGCATTTCCTCTTCAGCCGAGGTACGGTGCGACATGCCGAAGGCCCCATAAAAGATAGCCTCCAGCAGATTAGTCTTTCCCTGAGCGTTCTGCCCGTAAAAAACATTAATCATAGCGGGAAGCTGCAGCTGGCAGCTTCCATAATTGCGGAAATTAACCGCATAAAGACTATTGATTTTCATTAAGCTTCTTTGGCAACGGTCAGCTCTATCTGGTCATCAATATTAACTACATCGCCAGGATGTACCTTTTTGCGTTTTTCTGTTACCAGCTGGCCGTTCAGGCGGACAACGCCATCTTCAACCATCATAAATGCCTGGCCTCCGGTGTCAGCAACACCGGAAAACTTCAGCAGCTTATCCATAGTAATGAATTCTGTTCTGATTTCTACAGTTTCTTTTTGCATAATAGCCGCTCCTTAGAAAACAACGCGTACCGGAGTAACGATATAGGTATAATCAGGCTCTTCAGCGCAGGTAACGCAAACAGGGCTGAGAGAGGTATTCATGGACAAAACTGCTTCCTCTGCTTCCAGGTTCTTCAGAATATCCAGGATATACTTAGCATTAAAGGCAACATTCAGCGGGTCACCGACAGTCTGGCAGGCAACAACCTCCAGGCCGGTGCCAACATCCGGGCTGCTGCTGGTAATAGTAATTTCCTCAGCAGCTACGCTCATTTTGATAATGCTGTAGTCTCCGTCAGTAGAGAAGAGAGCAACACGCTCAACAGCGCCTGCCAGCTCTTTGATATTAACCTTGCTGGTCAGAGCGAATTTCGGCGGGATAACACGACGATAATCAGGGAACTGGCCTTCAATCAGACGGGAAACAATAACTACATTATCAATAACAACCATAATCTGGTTATTGAGCAGGGAAATAAGCACCTGCTGCGGTACTTCGCCGGTAAGATTACGGGAAATTTCGCCCAGAACCTTGGAAGGAATAATCATGCTGAGCTCTTCATTTCCCTCGTAAGGCAGAGATTTAATTGCCAGACGATGGGTATTGGTGCCGACGAAGGTAATTTTGCTGTCTTTAGCTTCTACCAGAATACCTGTGAACAGAGGTCTTGCTTCATCGGTAGAGCAGGAGAAGATAGTCTTTTTAATCAGCTCCTTAATCATGCTGTCATCAAGAGCAATGTTTCTGTCTGCATCAAAGGTGGGAAATTTAGGATAATCATCTTCATTCATTAAGAAGAGCTGATATTCAGATTTTCCGGAGCTTACTTTAATAGCATGCTTGTCAGCATTTTTGCTGATAGTCAGGCTTTCACCGGGCAATTTACGGATAAGGTCAGCAAAATGTTTAGCAGAAACAACTATTTCCCCCGGTTCGCTGATTTCAGCATCAATGGTACAGGAAATAGCCATGTTTAAATCCATAGCTTGCATTTCCAGCTTGTCAGCTGATGCGATTACATGAATACCGGAAAAGATAGGTGTACTTGGCTTGGAAATAATTGCTCTTTGAACTGTCTGGATGGCTTTATTTAAGCTGTTGGTATTACAGGAAATTATCATTTGTTCACAGTCCTCCTTGGTTTTTTAATACTGTTATAATATATAAAAAGTAGTCGACGTAGTAGTAGAGCCTGTTAGTTATGGGGAAAAGTACCGCAAGCTCAGTCGTGATGGGTTATTTCCCATGTATATAAAGCTGTTGATAACCGGGAAATAATATACACACAATCTACAGGGAAAAATTTTATCAACTGGTGCCCCAAAGTTATGCACAGTTTAGTGGCTAGTTATCAACAGTTTTTGTGGATAACTTTTTTACTGTTATTGCCGTAAGATTTCTATGATTTCCTGCAGCTCGTTTTGGAAGGCGAGGCTGCTGTTTTTGCATTTGCTGATTTTTTCATAAGCATGGATAACGGTGGTATGGTCACGTCCGCCAAAGAGCTCACCGATACGCGGATAAGATAAATCAGCCAGTTCACGGCAAAGATACATAGCTACCTGACGCGGGAAGGCAATGTTCTGGGTACGCTTCTTATTGAACAGCTCATCCTGCTTTACATTGTAGTGGTCAGCAATAACCTTGATGATGCCTTCAAAGGTGATGGTTTTGCTTTTGAGTTTGATATCGTTGCCCATATCTGCGAGAACCTTTTGCGCAGTCTCTACAGTGATGGGCATATGCATCAGGGAGGTATATGCTACAATTTTGTTGTAGGCGCCTTCGATTTCACGGATGTTGGTGGCGATGTTGGTTGCCAGCAGGGTAATGACATCGGTAGGCAGGGTGATATTGTCGGATGCTGCCTTGGTACGCAGGATGGCCATACGTGTTTCCAGGTCAGGTGTCTGGATATCAGCTGTCAGTCCCTGGTCAAAACGGGAACGCAGGCGGTCTTCCAGCGTTTCAATTTCGCGGGGGGGACGGTCACTGGAGATGATGATCTGTTTATCGGCATCCTTCAGTGCATTAAATGTATGGAAGAATTCTACCTGCGTCTGCTCCTTGCCCTTCAGAAACTGGATATCGTCGATAATCAGGCAGTCGATATTGCGGTATTTCTGACGGAAGGCTTCCGTGGTTTTGTTCTGAATAGAGTTGATGATTTCGTTGGTGAATTTTTCACTGGAGGTGTACAGTACCTTCATGCTGGGATTATTCTGCTTGATGCGGTTGCCGATAGCGTGCATCAGATGTGTTTTTCCCAGACCAACGCCGCCATAAAGGAAGAGAGGATTGTAGGCGTGCGCCGGGTCATTGGCTACTGCCTGCGCTGCTGCGTGGGCAAAGCGGTTGGAGTTGCCGATGACGAAGGTTTCAAAAACGTATTTAGGATTCAGGTTGCTTTCATCGGGCTGTTGCACAGAGGTGTTTTCGTTAAACAGCTGCTGCTGTTCACGCTTGGCAGGTATAGCGGGCAGCTCTTCGGCCGGCGAATTGTCGCTGCTGCCGTTGTCCATGGTTTCGATGATGAGCTTGATGTTTTTGCTCATAATGCCTGCAAGGACGCCTTCAATAACCTGAGCGTAGTTTTCCTCCAGCATAGTTTTAAAGAAATCGTTTTTGACAGCTACTTTGTAGTAGGTATCTGTCACCTCTAACGGCATAATAGGTTTTATCCAGACGTTAAAAACCTTTTCATTAAAGGATTCCTTTAATTTGTCCTTACATCTGACCCAGATTTCCGCTAAATCATAGGAATTCATATAGATACATCCTTTCTCGCTAAAATTAGAAAAATAAAAACGACAGCCTGCATTGCCCGCGGAAGGGCTTGTAAGCGCCGGTTAAATTACAAGAGAAGCTAAATTTCCATATATATTTTAGCAGACTGTGGATAACTTCGCAAATTTCCCAAGAAAAATTTCGCAGTTGGCAGAAAAATAGCGGTTTTTACTTGACGAAGTTTTTATTTTCCCATATAATAAGTTAGTAATACCTTGCGTGGTGCTGCAGGTGCTGAAAAAGCGCGTTACAGCCGCGTTGGTAGAACAAATAACAGCTATCAATATTCACATACATTAGAAATTGATAAAATTTTGCGGTGGATAAGGAGGGAATACTGAATGAAGCGTACTTTTCAACCTAACAATCTCAGAAGAAAAAGAACTCATGGTTTCAGAGAAAGAATGAAAACTTTGGGCGGTCGTCAAGTTCTCAAAAGAAGACGTGCTAGAGGCAGAAAGAAATTGTCTGCATAACATTATAAAATAGGCCGCGCAAGTGGCCTATTTTTTCCATGCGGGCAGGTGTGCATTTGATGCAAAAGAAAAAGTTTACTTTAAAAAAATTAAATCGAATTAAATCGAAGAAAAGTTTCCAGCTTGTCTATGTTAAAGGACGCACTGTTGTCGACGCTATGTCGGTTTTTTATATTCTTCCGGAACAGGTCGAGGATATAAAAATTGGTCTGGCAGTGGGCAAAAAGCTTGGCTGCGCTGTGGTGCGCAACCGTGTTAAGCGTATGATGCGTGAGGTATTCCGCATGCATAAGGCGGAACTCAAAAAGGGCTATCATATAGTTTGGGTGGCTCGCAAGAAGCTGACAAAGGCTGACTACAAGACTTTTGAGCGTGTATTTTTAAGACTGGCAAAAAGGGCAGCTCTGCTGCAGTAATAAGGATAGAAGGCTATGAGCAGGTTACTGATTTTGTGTATAAGATTCTATCAGATTTTTATATCACCGCTGAAACCGCCGACCTGCAGGTTTTATCCTACATGTTCAGCGTATGCTATTGAAGCGATTCAGAAGAAGGGACCGGTGAAGGGTACCTGGCTGGCTATTAAGCGTATTGCTAAATGCCATCCCTTTCATCCCGGTGGCTATGACCCGGTGCCGTAAGCATACTATTAAGCTATAACACTTTGTTTATTAAGGAGTGATATCTTGGATTTTCTCGCTAATATTGTACAACAGGTGTTAACTGTGCTCTATAACTTTACTGAGAGCATTGGTATACCGAACCTTGGCCTGGCTATTGTGTTAATGACCATTATTATTAAGCTGATTATGTATCCGCTGACTCAAAAGCAGATTCAATCAACTAAGGCAATGATGGAAATTCAGCCTAAAATGAAGGCTTTGCAGGAAAAATATAAGGACGATAAACAGCGCCTGAATATGGAGCTGGCTAATTTATATAAGAGCGAAGGCGTTAATCCGCTGGCAGGCTGCCTGCCTCTGCTCATCCAGATGCCGATCATGATTGGTATTTTCTATGGTATCCGTGATTACAACTATGCAGCACATCCGGAACTCATTACCAGCTTTTTATGGCTGGCTGATATTTCCAAGGCAGATCCGACCTATGTTCTGCCGGTGCTTTCCGCATTGACTACCTTTATTCAGACTAAGCAGACTATGCCGGCAAGCGGCGGCGGTGCACAGAACAAGATGATGATGTATTTCATGCCGTTGTTCATCGGTTATATCAGCTTGACCTTCCCGGCAGGCTTGGTTCTGTATTGGGTTGTAATGAATATTATGCAGATTGCACAGCAGTCTATTATGAACAGAGCTGCGGCTAAATAACGTGTAAGCGTATAGGAGTTGGTAAAGATGGCTTTTGTTGAAAAGACCGGTAAGAGTGTGGACGAAGCTGTTGCAGCAGCTTTGGCAGAACTGAATGTTACAGCTGATGAGGCTGTTGTTGAAGTATTAGAGGAAGCAAAGAAGGGCTTTTTAGGCTTTGGCCGTAAGGATGCCCGTGTACGCGTAAGCGTTAAACCTGCAGTTGAAGAAAAACCTGCAGAGGCTGCCCCCGCTGCTGAGAAAACAGTAAGCGAGGCTGCTGCCGACGCTGTAGCTGCAGTAAAGGTGGCTGCAACCGTAGCTGCCGGTGCTCTGGCTAAAAAGGCAGATGCTGTGAAGGCTGATGCTGCTGTAGCTGCTGAGGACTTCAAGAAGAAGGCTGCAAATGCTAAGGATGACGCAGTGGATGATGCTATTGCAGCGCTGAATGCTTTGAAGAGCGAGCGTCGCGAACGTCAGAACCGCGAACCGCGTAAATACAATGTAAGTGATGAGGCAGTTGCTGCTGCTAAGGAATTTTTGCAGAAAATCTTCAATGCTATGCATATTGAGGTTGCTATGGAAAAATTCATCAACAAAAATGACGGCAGCGTTACCTTCCGCCTGCATGGTGATGATATGGGTATTTTAATCGGCAAGCATGGACAAACCTTAGACAGCTTGCAATACCTGACTAATCTTGTTGCTAACAAGAATAGCAACGAGCGTGTGCGTGTAATCATTGATGTTGAGGATTACCGTGACCGCCGTATCGAGACTCTTAACCGCCTGGCTGCACGTCTGGCAGATAAGGTTAAACGTACCGGTGAGCGCGTAGCCCTGGAGCCTATGAATCCGCACGAGCGCAAGATTATCCATATGGCACTGCAGGGTGACCGTCGTGTTACTACCCTGAGCGAGGGCGATGAGCCTTATCGTCATGTGGTTATCGAGCTGAAAAAATAAAATATAAAGCAAGGCTGTCGCGTTAAGTTAATTAGAGGCTTATTTGCGGCAGCCTTTTTTCCGTACTGAGCTTTTTTATGCAGTACAGATAAAAGAAGGAGGGTCATATGGCTGAGGATACAATTAGTGCTGTTACTACGGCTCTTGGCGAGGGTGCTGTAGGTATTGTGCGTATTAGCGGACCTGAGGCGCTGGCAGTGGGCGAGTCCTTGTTTAAGGCGGCTTCCGGCAAGGCGCTTGGTGCATATCCGGTGAATACGCTTGCTTATGGCCATGTTTATGATACGGACGGCAGTCTTGTGGATGAGGTGCTGGCAGTGTATATGCGTGCTCCCCGTTCCTATACGGCGGAGGATGTGGTTGAAATCCAGTGTCACGGCGGTGTGCAGCCGCTTAAGAAGATTTTGCAGCTTACGTTTGCTGCTGGTGCGCGTCCGGCAGAGGCCGGCGAGTTCACGAAGCGCGCGTTTTTGAATGGCAGGATTGACCTGACGCAGGCTGAGGCGGTTATGGATATTATCCGTTCGCGCAGTGAGGCGAGCCTGAAGCTGGCTGCGCGTCAGCAGCAGGGCCAGCTGGCAGGTGAGCTGCGTAGTTTGCGTAAGCAGCTTGTGGATGTGGTTGTTAATCTGGAGGCTGTGATTGATTATCCGGAGGAGGATATCGAGGATGTTACCTATGGCAGGGTGCAGGAGAGCTTGACTACTGTGTGCAGCGGGATTGAGCATTTGCTGGCGCATGCGCATACGGGCAAGATTTTGCGCGAGGGCTTGCGTACTGCTATTGTGGGACGTCCGAACGTGGGTAAGTCCAGTCTTTTGAACGCTTTACTGCGGGAGGAGCGCGCGATTGTTTCGCAGTATGCCGGTACGACGCGTGATGTTATTGAGGAGCAGCTGCTGCTTGACGGTGTGCCGCTGGTGCTGGCGGATACGGCGGGTATTCGTGCTACCGAGGATTTTGTGGAGAAAATCGGTGTGGAGAAGAGCCGTCAGCTGTTAGCGGATTCGGAGCTGGTTATCTGTGTGATTGACGGCAGCGAGGGACTTACTGAAGAGGATGAGGCGATTTTAGAGGCTGCTGCCGGCAAGCCCTGTGTGGTGATTGTGAATAAAAGCGATTTGCCGCAGCAGGTTGACCTGGCGCAGCTGCGCGAGCGTTTTGGTGCTGATAAGGTGATGACGCTTTCTGCGAAGACGCTTGTTGGTATTGAGGCGTTTACTGCCTGGCTGAAGAGCTATGTTTACGGCAGCAAGGGTACGCTGGAGGACGGTGCATATATTCAGAATGCGCGTCAGGAGCGTTTGCTGCGTGAGGCGCTTACAGGCTTGCAGGATGCGGAGGCTGCGGCACAGGATTATTTGCCTTATGACTGCATTGTGATTGATGTGCGCTCGGCGATTGACCTGTTAGGGGCGATTACGGGTGATACGGTGCAAGATGAGATTATCAATGAGATTTTTGAGCGGTTCTGTATCGGTAAGTAGGGGGAAGCGACGCAACCCTTCCGTTTGCTCGCTGAAGCTCGCAGCCACCTTCCCTTTCAGGGAAGATATAATATTATTGCGAAGTTTTAACTTTGGTTATTACTATGAACTTTTATATGCTCCCTGAAAGGGAGCTGGCATCGCCGTAGGCGATGACTGAG
>NZ_FR892789.1 GCF_000434895.1 Phascolarctobacterium succinatutens CAG:287 | reverse complement strand
AATTTTGTTCAACTTGCACTTGCAATCTACCCATTTTGTTCCTTGCTTGCGATATCATCAATCGTCAGTCTGTTTACTTCTTCAGGATTATAGCGATCCTTTACTACTAATGTAGCAGTTCCAGCTTCCTTATCTCTTTCAATATCAGTCAGCCGTGCATCCTTCATCTGGCCTTCCAGAGTAACGTCTCTGCCGTTGTGAACATTGAGAGTAATGCTACCGTCTTCGCCAATGCTGCCGCCGTTAACGTATCTGTCCTGATCTTCAATGGTCTGAATCAGCTTTTCCTCATTAAAAGATACAGTGTAAGCATGGTTGCCGCTCTGGTTCGGATCAGGCGCTTCAGTAACAGTTACATAACCATTCTCGTCAGCTCCAACGGTAGTAATAGTGTTGGTATCATACTGCTTAACAAAATCGCCCAACTGCTCGCTATTAATGCCAAGCTCATATGCATGATTGCCGTCTACACCTTTATCTTCAATCGTCAGGATATTGGTATTAACAGCTACTGTAGTAATGGTGTTGGTGTCAGCAACATTTTCCAACTGATTAGTTACCCAGCTGCGAGATGCTACCCCTTCAATGCTTGCCTCTACGCTCTTACCATCGGAATCATTAACCCTTACCGTCAGCTTGCCATATTCATCCAGGTTTCCTTCCATGCTGGTGTTAGTTGTGTTGGTATCAACAACATTTTCCAGCTGATTAGTTACCCAGCTGCGGGATGCTACATCTTCTACAACTGCTTGAACGTTATTGCCTGCAGAATCATTAACCTTTAACGTCAGCTTCCCATCGCCATCCAAGCTTCCTTCCATGCCGGTATTAGTTGTGTTGGTATCCTGCGCTGCCGTTGCATCCTGAATAAATCCTCTCAAAGCATCCTCGTTGATGCCAATTACGTGATGTTTATTATCAGTAGGAAGAGCCTCGTTAGCATCGACAACGGTAATGATCGCATGACCGGATTCTGCTGTAGTAACCGTATCAGTACCGCCAATGCCATTCAGCTGATTGGTTACCCACTCCTGGGAAGCGATGCCGTTTACAGAGCTTGCAAAGGTTCCACCGGTATTATCAGTAATCTCGGAAGTCAATGTGCCATTTGCAAAGGTCAATTTATTATCAACAACTTTGGTATCAGTATCAACAATACCGACTTCAACCTCCGTACCGTTTTCGCGCACCAATTTATAGGTATTAACTGTTGCGCCCTCACCTGCATTTGCCTTTACCTCTTTAATAACCTTATCCTTCAGTCCTGCCTGACCTGTTTCACCGTAAATGGTCTTAGCCATAGTAATATCATTGGTGTAAAGGGATTTGATAATTCTGTCAAATTCGCCTACAGTAATTCTGCTCATAGACTCTTTGCACTTCATTTCGGAATTATCGCCCGTATGCACAGGATTATAGCTATTACTTGTCGGATCCCATACACGGGTATTGGTATGATAAATAAAGGGTGTGAACAATTCAATCTGCTCACCGGAGCCAATCTGTACCTGCGCATGTCCTAAATCCGTCCAAAAGTAACCTTTGTCATAATTATGGGAAGCATCATAAATCTGTCCTGCAGCGTCTTTGGAAACAGACTTATCAATCGGAGACGGCGTAACAGTATCTTCGGCCCACACAGTAGTGTAACCAATCATACCCATTGCCATAATTGTCGCCAGTACGCACTTTGCCAAAGCAGTTTGCTTTCTAGTCTTTTTCATTTTCAATCCCCCTTTTCCACGCCGCGCCACAGTGACGCAAGCTTAATCCTCGTTACAAAGCATTTCGTTAACCAAATATAACTCAGATAAGGTGGTACTAAAATTCAAGGCCTTGAAAATTTAGCAGTTCGTCTCCTTTACCTGCTTTAATTGTACTCTTTTCGTCTCCGTACGTCAAACTTTCGTATTCTTTATAAAGACACTAAATAACAAAATATTCATACACAATTTTTCATTCGTCACTTTTACGCATTAATCATAGTTGTTGGAATTTTCTCTTTTATATATTTTATACTTTAATAATTATTACAAAGAATAGAATGTAAAAGATTTTTGTCACAGTAGACAATTTCTTGACAAAAACGTGAACTGCACTCATAGCAAGGCAAAGCCATTGCTAACCGTGTGCGTCATAAAAAGACAGCGCAAAAATGCTCGAAAAAGTCCATCTTCTGCGGACACAAGGAAAGCAAATCTGCGCACCGCAAAAAGGCCTGCCACCCTCACGGGTTGCAGGCCAATTTTTTTGCTTCGCTTTTTACTTATAACTTATGTCAGCACTTCTACCGCAAGCACTTGATGTAAACGCTTACGCGTTTAGCAACAGGCAGACTTACTCAAAGTTTTTCTCTTTGAACGGGCATTCCTCTATGACCACACAGCCACGGCACAGCGGCTTGCGTGCCTTGCAGATTTTGCGCCCGTGCCAGATAAACCAGTGGTGCGCGTCACTCCACTTTTCACACGGAATAATTTTTTCCAGCTCCTTTTCCGTAGCCAGCGGGTCCTTGCCCTTCGCCAGCCCCAGACGGTGCGACACACGGAAAACATGCGTATCTACTGCCAGCGCCGGAATATTATAGATGATACTGGCAATAACGTTTGCCGTTTTCTGCCCCACACCCGGCAATTCCATCAGTGTTTTGATGTCATCAGGAATCACGCTGTTAAAGCGCTCCGTCAGCATATGGCACATTCCCAGCAGGTTTTTGGCCTTAGCGTGGTACAGACCGCAGTCGCGGATTTCCGCTTCCATTTCCTCCTGCGTCAGAGCACCCATTTTTTCCGGCGTGTTCAGACGCGGAAACATACGCGCCGTAATCACATTTACGCGTTCATCCGTACATTGGGCCGAAAGAATTACAGCTACCAAAAGCTCAAACGGTGAATTATAATTCAGCGCCGTCTTGCTGCCCTTGTAGGTTTCCTCCAGCTTGGCCAGAATAGCTTCTCTTTGAGCCTTGCGCATCAGTTCGTCAGGCTCCTTACCGGTGCAGGAATACGTCCGCCGCGGTTGATGAATTTTTCAGCGCTGAACTTCTTCACGCCCAGAACCGGCGCATAACCCAGCAGACCGCCGAATTCAACACGGTCGCCTACGTCCTTACCCGGAACAGGAATCAGACGTACTGCAGTAGTTTTATTGTTAATCATACCGATAGCAGCCTCATCGGCAATAATTGCGGAGATAGTTGCTGCCGTGGTATCACCGGGAATAGCAATCATATCAAGGCCAACGGAGCATACGCAGGTCATAGCCTCCAGTTTTTCCAAGGACAGAGCGCCGCGTTCTACCGCAGCAATCATGCCTGCATCCTCACTTACAGGAATGAAGGCACCGCTCAGGCCACCAACATAGCTGGAAGCCATCAGGCCGCCCTTTTTAACTGCGTCGTTCAGCATAGCCAGGGTAGCGGTAGTGCCGGGGCCGCCGCAGCTTTCCAGACCGATTTCCTCCAAAATATGCGCAACACTGTCGCCGATTGCCGGAGTCGGAGCCAAGGACAAGTCGATAATGCCGAACTGGGTATTCAGGCGGCGTGCAGCCTCCTGTGCCACCAATTGTCCAACGCGGGTAATCTTGAAGGCAGTCTTTTTAATCGTTTCGGCTACCATACCGATATCACCATCTCGTACCTGCTCCAGTGCATATTTAACAACGCCGGGACCGCTGACACCAACATTGATAACGCTTTCCGGTTCAGTTACGCCGTGGAAGGCACCTGCCATGAACGGATTATCCGGCACAGCGTTGCAGAATACAACCAGCTTAGCGCAGCCGATTGCATCGCTGTCAGCAGTACGCTCGGCAGCAGCCTTCACAACCTCGCCCATTTGTTTTACAGCATCCATGTTGATACCGCATTTGGTAGATCCAACGCTTACGGACGAGCAAACAATATCGGTAACTGCCAATGCTTCCGGAATGGCCGCAATCAGATTGCGGTCGCCCTTGGTATAGCCCTTGTCAACGAGAGCGGAAAAGCCGCCGATGAAGTTAACGCCAACCTGCTTGCCTGCGTTATCCAAAGCCTGTGCCAGCGGTACATAATCGTTGCTGTCGCAGCTTTCGCCCACCATAGAAATCGGCGTTACGGAAATACGCTTGTTGATGATGGGCACGCCCAGCTCAACCTCGATATCCTCACCAGTTTTTACCAGATGCTCTGCCTTACGGCAAATCTTATCATAAATCTTCTGCGCTGTTACCTTGATATCCGGATGACCGCAATCACGCAGGCTGATGCCCATGGTGATAGTACGCACGTCCAGCTTGTTTTGGGTAATCATGCGCGTAGTTTCTAAAATATCGTCAGTATTGAATAACATGACAGCCTCCTATATACGATGCATTGCGCTGAAAATTTCTTCGCTCTGCAGACGGATTTCTACGCCGATTTCTACACCCAGCGCAGCCATTTTGTCGCGTGCTTCGGCAATAGGCACATTAGCCTCTGCCATATCAGCAATCAGCACCATATTGAAAAAGCCTTGCATAATGTTTTGGTTGATGTTGATAATGTTAATATTCATTTCTGCTAAAGCATTGCTCACCTTAGCGGTAATACCTACCTTATCCTTGCCTACGATAGTTAAAACAACTCGCATATCTGCGTCCTCCTTCAAAATAAATTAAGAGCAGCACTCATAGTACTGCTCCTATTGTATCACATCTTGGGCGCTCTGTGTTGTATACATAAATAAAGCGCTTATTTTTCCGCCTCATACTTCGGCTTGGGGAACTTCATGATGAACTCCGTCCCCTGCCCCACAGTGCTCACCACACGTATGCTGCCGCCATGGAAGCCTACGCCGTGCTTGACGATGGAAAGGCCTAAGCCTGTACCCTCAATCGCCTTATGACGGCTGCGGTCGACACGGTAAAAGCGTTCGAAAATATGCGGCAGCTCGCTGCCGGGAATGCCCATACCGGTATCGGCAACGCTCACCGTATACTTATTTTCTCCTTCGCTCAAGCGCAGCGTAACCTCACCGCCGGGATGATTATACTTCAGACCGTTATCCAACAGGTTAAAGAAAATTTCCTCCATCAGCGAAGAAATTCCCAGCAGCTTGCTGTCGCCGCCGGTGCTGTCAACAAGCTGCAGGCTGACCTGCAATCTGCCTGCCTTATCCTTCAGGCGTGCCAGCGCACTCTGCGCCACATCCTGCAGTGTAAATTCCTCCATCATATCATGCGTCAGCTCATCGAGCTTCGACAGCTGCATGATGTCATCAATCAGACGCAGCAGATTGTGCGCCTCGTCGTTGATTTTCTGCAGAAAGCGCTTGGTATCCTCCTGCTTCACCAGGCCGCTGAGCATAATCTCCGAATAGCCCAGCACCGACTGCAGCGGTGTCTTCAGCTCATGCGACACGTTAGCTGAAAACTCACGGCGGATTTTCTCCGAAGCAGTACGCGCCGTCACATCCATAATCAGCAGCACAAAGCCCTTATCGGTAATTCTACTGCCGTTGAGCTGATAATAGCTGCTGCCGCGGTTGATTACCAGACGCCCCTTGCCCTCCTGCTCAATTTTTGCCAAAAGCTGACGGATTTCGTCACTGTCATCAAGCATAAAAAAGCTCGTTCCCAAAAGCTCCTGCTTTTCCTTGCCGAAGAATTTTACGGCACTTTTATTAATCGATTCGATTTCCCAAACCGGATTGAGGAACAGCAGGCCTTCATCCATATTATTGGTTACGGCCTTCAGCTCCTGTTTTTTATTTTTATAGCGGCGCATTTCCTTCTGCAGCTTTTCCTGCTGCAGCTCAAAATACTCCACAATCGGCTTCAGCTCAGGATAAACTACAGCTTCCGAATCAGGCTGCTCCAGATTGAGCTTTTCCAAGGGCTGCAGTATTCTGGCGGTAATTGTTTTGGCTGCCCAAAAGGCACCGCACAAAACAGCCAGTGCCAGCAGCACAAAATAACCAAGAATGATTTTATACTGTTGAAAAACAGCGTCATTCGTGCGCGACAGGCGCAGCACATTGCCGTCCGGCAGACGCACTGCATAATACAAAATATTTTTGCCGATAGTTTCGGAGGCACGCCGGCTGCGCCCCTCACCGCCTTTCAGTGCCTCCTGCACCTCCTCGCGCTGCAGATGGTTCTCCATTGACTCGGCGTCAGCATAATTATCATACACGGCGTGCCCATCCGGTGCAATCAGCGTTACGCGGTCGGCAAGCTGCAAGCGCTGCAGCTCGCTCACCGGCACATTACCCTCGCCGTCGGCCACAATCAGCAGATTAGCCTCACGCTTGAGGCTGGCGAAGCTGTCCTGCGTAATATATTGGCAGGAAACCCAGAAGAAGAGCAGCAAAACAAGGCCTACCGCTGCCCCTGTCAGCAGCAGTATGCTGCGAAAAAGCCTCTGCTTCATTTTACGGCCGCCATTCTGTAGCCAACGCCACGGATAGTTTCAATCAGCTCGCCTGCATCGCCCAGCTTTTGGCGCAGAGTACGGATATGTACATCAACGGTGCGGGTTTCACCGCTGAATTCATAGCCCCAGATATCGTTAAGCAGCTTATCACGTGAAAAAACAATGCCCGGATGCTGCAAAAACTTACGCAGCAGCTCGTATTCCTTCAGCGTCAGTACAACCTCACTGCCGCCTACGCTCACCTTATGCTCCATTTGGTTGACCTCCAGCCGACCGATGCGGATGATTTCTTTCTCATCCTCACCGGGGCATGGTGCTGCGCAGCGGCGCAGCACAGCCTTGATGCGCGCCACCATCTCCAGCATACCGAAGGGCTTGGCGATATAATCGTCGGCACCGCTGTCCAGTCCTTTAACCTTATCAAACTCCGAGCCCTTGGCCGTAGCCATAATCACAGGGATATTCGCATAGCGCTTATCAGCGCGCAAACGTCTTAATATGCTCACGCCATCCTCATCCGGCAGCATAATATCTAAAACAATCAGCTCAGGCACCTGCTTTTCCAGCAAGACGAAAAGCTCTCGGCCGCTGCCGCAGCCCTGTGCCTCCATGCCTACGGACTGCAGAGTGTAAACCTCCAGCTCGCAAATATTTTGTTCATCCTCCACGCAGAAAATCATGCAAAACACCACCAATCAATACTCTTATGCATTATTATATACGCAAAGCCGAATTTTTTCCTGTTAAATTTAGGTAAAAAATTTAACAGGCGTAAATTAGTTGCGAAGCATGCAAAAAAGGCTGAGAGCAACGCTCCCAGCCTTGTACTATTTACTATATGCGATTGTAGAAAAAACGAAAGCTGCCTGCGGCAATCCTTTCCCTGCAGTTTAAATCTGCCAAAGTCTGTGATACACTCCGTTTTCCATATTATCGATTACATCTACCTTAAACGGCATATTTTCAATAATATCCAGTGTATCAAAATACGTATCCGGCGTAGCATAAAACTTAATCAGTCCGCTGGTGCCGTCTACGGTGCTCACCATGGCCAGATGCTCATAGCCTTCCATAATCCAGTTAACATCTGCAATACGCTCAGGCTCAACCTGCGCGTAGATCATACTGTGGGGTCCGGGGTCATTGTCACTCATTCTTTTACAACCTTTCTGCGTAATAAGCTGAATTGCAGCAGCGGCTTTTCGCTGGCTGCGGAAAATTTCTGCTGGGCATGCGGTGCGCAGTCAATCGGCGTACCTGCTTCATCCAGCATTTCTGTCAAAACAAAGGGCATTGTGCTGCCGTCAGGCATCAAAAGCTCCAGCGGCTCGCCTGCCTTTACATTATTGCGCTGCTCAAAATAAGCGCGCTTTTTCTCAGCATCGTAGCCTGTAACGATACCGACAAAATCATGTGTCTGCTCGTACTTCGAGCTGGTGTAAACCTGCGCATTTCTGTCAGGCTTGGCCACAGCAAAGCCTGTAGTGTACTGGCGGTGGGAAACCTTGTTCAGCTCGGTAATCCACGCTTCCGGCACGCTGTAATGCTCCATATCAGCCCAGCATTGGTCGATAGCCTTGCGGTAAACGCTGACTACCGTTGCTACATAATGCACGCTCTTCATGCGGCCTTCAATCTTCAGGCTGCACACACCGGCACGCATCAGCTCCGGCAGATATTCAATCAGGCACAGGTCCTTGGAGTTCATCACATAAGTACCGCGCTCGTCCTCTTCGAGGTCAAAGTATTCGCCCGGGCGCTTTTGCTCACCCAGCTTATACATATTATATTCCCAACGGCAGGCCTGAGTGCAGGCACCGCGGTTGCCGTCGCGTCCTGTCAGATAGGCGCTCAAAAGGCAGCGTCCGCTGTAGGAAATGCACATTGCGCCATGCACGAAGGTTTCCAGCTCTACCGAGGTTTTTTCACTGATTTCGCTGATTTCCGCCAAGGACAGCTCGCGTGCCAGCACCACGCGTTCTGCGCCCAGCTGCTCCCATGCCTGTACAGCGGCGTAGTTGGTGGTATTAGCCTGCGTGCTCACGTGCAGCGGCATATCAGGTACAACCTGGCGGGCAGTGCTCCATACGCCCAAATCACTGATCAGCAGTGCGTCAACCTTGGCCTGCTGCAGTCCGCGCAGATAATCAGGCAATCTATTGATATCCTCGTTATGCGCAAAAATATTTACCGTTACATAAACCTTTTTGCCGAGGCTGTGTGCATACTCTGCCATCTCTGCAATTTCCTCTAAAGAGAAATTGTTGGCAAAGGCACGCAGACCGAATAGCTTACCGCCCAGATAAATAGCATCAGCACCATACAGCAGGGCCATTTTTCCTTTTTCCATATTACCGGCAGGAGCCAGTAATTCGGGTTTAACTAAGTTTCTGCTCATTAATTCTCCTTAAAACACTTCTCTGCTCCGCCACACTGACAGCGCAGAAATATGTAATAAACTGTTGTTAACCTATTTCCTCAATCGCCTTCAGATGCTCAGCATAGGTTTTGGTAAAGCGATGGTGTCCGTCCTTTTCCGCAACAAAGTACAGATAATCTGTCTGTTCCGGTTGCAGCACCGCCTTAATCGCGGTCAGTCCCGGACTGCCAATCGGTCCCGGAGGCAAACCGGGATTTTGGTAAGTATTATACGGACTCTGTATTTTGGTGTCGGCAAAGGTAACTACTTCCTTCTGCGTTCCCAAAAGATACTGAATCGTCGTATCTGACTGAATCGGCATGCCGATAGCCACACGCTTGAGGAAAACGCCGGCGATTTTCGGCTGCTCTTCGGCAAATACTGCCTCCAGCTCCACCATTGCAGCCATATTTACTACATCACGCAGTGGCAGATTACGTTCTGCCACAGTTTTGGCAATGCCGCTGCTCTGCATTTCCTTATCAAACTGTGCAACCATCATTTTGAGCATTTCCTGCTCGCTGATTCCCACCGGGAAATCATAGGTTGCCGGGTAGATAAAGCCCTCTGCCTTAAACAGCACATTGCTGTCATCGGTCTGCATATACGGATAAGGCGCATAATCCTTCGCCGCCGCCATGAACTTGTCAGCACTGCCAAGCCCTTCGGCCTCCAGCTTCTTCGCAGTTTTCACCACGCTGTAGCCTTCCGGTACGGTAAAGCGCACCTGTTTGATGCGTCCCTTAACCATAACATCAACAATCTGCTGATTGCTCATGCCACCGTCAATCTGGTAGGCACCTGCCTGCAGCTTAGTTGCTAGTCCCTTCCAGCGCGCCTCCATTTTAAAGGCAGCGGGATTTTTTACCAGCTTCTTTTCATGCAGCAGCTCGGCGATATCCGCCGTAGTCATGCCGTCCTTGACAACAATAAGACGTGAGCCTTCTACGGCAAAGCCCTTATTATTGCCCTGTCCGTTAAGATAAATCGTAAATGCTACCACGCCGGCAACCAGCAGCACCGCCAAAGCACCTGCTGCAGCCTGCACCGGATTGTCGCGTACCAGCGTTTTCAGCTTTTCTATATCCATCAGAAAACATCGTCACATCGCATAAAAATACCGGACCGAAGTCCGGTAAAATTATTGACTGTGAATTACTCCTCGTCCTCAAACATTTCGTCATACTTAGCAGCAACTGCTTCGTATTCTTCGTCAGTCGGAGCGGTGTAAACAGCTTCGCCGTTTTCGTCAAAGTCCATGCGTGCGATAACGCAGGTATCTTCTTCTTCGTCATGCTCGTGGCAATCGCAGTCGTCATCCTCGCAGCAGCAGTCTTCCATCGGAACCAGTACTGCGAATTGTTTGTCATCAACAGTGATAACCATATCCTGATAGAACTCGTGCTCGTTGCCTTGCTCGTCAGTCAGAACAACGCAGATAACTTCTTCTTCGCCTTCAGCTTGCATAGCCGCTAATTCTTCATCTCTAATGTCTTTTTCCATAAAGGCACCTCTTTCGTCATAGCTCAATAAATAAAAAGCTCAATTTTAATCTAAACATATTGTATAATAGGGACGCTAATCTGTCAAATTTTAAAGCTCTTGCTGTCCAGATAATTTTGCAGAATAACTACTGCCGCCATCATATCAATAACCTTTTTACGCTTTTTGCGGCGTAAATCCGCATCAACCAGCACCTTTTCGGCAGCTACGGTGCTCAGGCGTTCATCCCACAGCACAACCTGCACCTTAGGGAACATGGTGCGGAGCTTTTCGGCCATTGCTTCACAGGCCTGCGCGCGTTCGCCGATAGTGCCGTTCATGTTTTTGGGATAGCCTACAACCAATGTATCTACCTCATGCTCGGCAATCAGCTCGGCAATGCGGGCATAGTCGCGTTCCTCCGTAGTACGGTGAATGGTTTCCACGCCGTTGGCAATCATGCCCAGCAAATCGCTCACAGCGATACCGATAGTTCGTGTTCCTACATCAAGGGACATTTTACGCATTAAGTTACGTTCTCCTTTTACTTGTTAATCTGCTGCAGATAATTTTTTACCAGCTCTTCAATCAGCTCATAGCGCTCGTGACGGCGCAGCTTGGTACGTGCGTCCTCAAAGCTGGTGATATAAGTGGGGTCACCGCTCAGCAGGTAGCCTGCCAGTTGGTCCACAGGGTTATAGCCCTTCTTTTCCAGGGCAGCATATACTTCTTTTATAGTTTCGGCAACGTTCAGCTTTTCCGGCTCACGTTTGAACATCATAGTTTCTTGAGATACTTCAGCCATACGAAACACTCCTTTCGTTTTTCGTAAATATATTGTAGCACATTTTTTTGAAAAAAGCTGTGTTTTTCTAGTTAACTTGTAAAAAAGAATGATTACATTAAGCTTTACTTTACTTTACTTTACTTTACTTCAGGTAATGCTGCAGCAAAGCGTCCTGACAAAAGCCCCGGCACAGACGCATCGTTGACGATGCGGCAAATGCCGGGGTTTTGCTTTAGCTGCGCTTCTATCAGGATTGTACAATCCGTAAAAGTGCTTTAACCGTCAATATTCAATTTTGCTTAGAGGCTCATACCGCCAGCTACATAATGGAATTCAGCCTTGCGCTCACGCAGGTTGCGTTCCTTATCCCAGGGAGCAGTGCCGAACCAGTAATCGTCTGCCGGGTTAAAGCTTGCCAAAACGGTCAGGGTACCTGGGTCAATTTCCACTTTGTAGTTTTTGAGCAGGCCGTCGCCACCTGTCAGATGCAAGCTGCCATTAATCAGGACGCCGATTTTGTCTTCGTAAACGCCGACGATTAACGGATTTACCGAGCTGTCCAGTTCATAACCGCCTA
>NZ_FR892788.1:56197-70807 GCF_000434895.1 Phascolarctobacterium succinatutens CAG:287 | reverse complement strand
TGGTGATTGGAACTAATGACGAATAAAGCACCATGTGCTTCGTCACAAATGCCTTAATGTACTGGAAGTACGCCGGTGGCATCCGTTCCTCGCCTCTGGCACTTTCTCGCCAGCCTGGTGATTGGAACTAATGACGAATAAAGCACCATATGCTTCGTCACAAATGCAAATCAATCCCCGTCGCGAAAGTGACGGGGATTTTTGTTGCCTAAATTTGTCTTGTCGACTTTTATATAATAACGTTATCATAATAAAAGCGCAGAGCTTGTCAGCTTTTGGCTGCAATTCTCTGCGCTTTGTTTTTCTATTTCTTTATTTTTACATCTACCTCGAATAAACGCTTCCAGGGGAAGGAAAGTGAGAACTTAGTACCTTTAGTTAGCGGACAATCATTGACCATTCTCTGGCAGTCTGCAGTAACCTGTTGCAGGATTAATTTTTCCTCTGTAGCAAGATCATATTTCAAATCCTCGCGGTTATGCTTTTCCAGCTCGTTGGAAATGCTGCGGCGGGCATTGCTCTGGTAAAACCAATCGTCGATAAGGCGTTGGCGCAGCAGTCTGCTGAGTGCTTCGCTGCTCATATCGCGGGCGATAAGCCCCTGGGCGATGGCATAGCCTACGGCGTTGTCAGCTGTATTCCAACCATTGTAGGCCGTTAAGTGCTCAAGCTCACCGCTGTTTGCCAATAGCTGCATGAAGCCATTATCGGCACCGTTGGAATAGCTGATGTCAGCCAGTGAAACGCTGCGTCCAGCTTGGAGCTGCTTGCCGATAAGCCCTACAAAATTTTTGTTGGCAACGGAAGCGAAGGGCTGATTGTCGTCAGCGGTGGAATCCTTGACGATACCGTCCTGCGGCGTATTGAGTGCCAAAATAAGGTCGGCGTTGTCCGCAGATTGTGCCTGTACTGCACCGGCAGCGATAATCTGCTGGGGTACGCTGTCTTGCAGACGTGCATCGCTGTACTGGGGCAGGGTGGAGGCACCGGCTCCGGCACTGTACATTGGGTAGATAGAAGGCTTGCTGCCGCTAGCCTCGTTGTAGGCACGGGCGATTAAAAGCAGGCCTAGCTGGTCAACGCCATCAAGAATCTGGAAGCTGTCTCTGCTCATATCAAAGGTGCTGAGGCTGATTTTGCGTCCTTCCATGTGCGTAGCGGAAAGAGTAGCGTTGTCATCCTTACCGATGGCAAAATAATGAAATTTGCCGTTGCGTGCCATGCGTGTAAGCTCCTGGTTGATAAGCAGATTTTTTTCGCGGCGCTCCAGCCAGTCGCCCAGCTCAGCTTTTTTCATGTTGCGCTCCAGTGCCTGCATGGTCAGCCTTTCGGCGGGCGACAGCTTGCCCTGGTCCTGCTTGTCTAAAAGCTGGCTGTAGGCAAATATGCTGGGGCCGATACTGCTGTAGTATGGTGGCTCTACACGTCCTTTGATGGCACGCGGTGTGCGCATAATCGTCGAAAAGGCATAAAGCTTTATCGGTAAAGTAGTTTTTAATTCATACAGATGCTTAACGCGTTTTTGCAGTTCCTCACGACTGATGTTGTGTGTACGCGAGGCAACAAGGCCACCATAAATCAGGCTGTCGGTGCTGATAACAGCAGCATCGGCCTTGGGTGCCTTGTGCTCCAGCCATTCCCAAATGCCGTCAGGGTTACCGTTTTTTTCGTTGCTGGCAATATATTTTTCTGGCGGCAGGATAATTTTGCAGTTTGCTGCCTCCATGGTCTGCTGTACGTAGGTCGAGCAGACCGGTCTGTTGTCTAAGGGCACATAAAGAATCGTCAGGCGTTTAGCTTGGACTGAAGCTGGCAGCAATAAAGCAGCTGTGCAGATGAGTGCCGCTAATTTATGCCTGCGGAAAGTTAATTTTGCCATGCGTACGCCTCCTTGAATATTAACAGTTTTGAATATATACGTTTTATAAAGGTTAATATACATGCACAAATTAATCGCTGTTTGGCATGTTTACAAGTAAAAGAATTTATTTTCTTATTATACTATGAAATAAAAGTTTTTTCCAGTGCAAGCTTGACAAGCATTGCTGGTGTGCTATAATAAACGAGTAAGTAAAAATATTAACAGTAATGCGAAGGAATTGCCGTTGCACCTACTCCACAGAAAATGCTGTCGTTGGCTGAGAGCAGCAGGGGAAAAGCAAAGGGCGCACCGCCTTCAAACTGACTGCGGAACACGTAAGTAAGTATGCCAGTCCGTACTACCGGCGTTAACGGTACCGAGTGGGCTTAGTATATAAGTCAATCAGGGTGGAACCGCGGAAAACTCCGTCCCTTTTTGCAGAGGGATTGGGGTTATTTTTATTTTTAATAAAAATAACAGGCGGGTAAGCTGAGGTTTCGGAAGGCTTAAGAAAAATATTGCGTGTTACTGCGTAATTTAGAGGAGGATAATTATGGCTGATATCAAGATTACTTTGAAAGATGGCAGCGTCAAGGAATTTGCTGCCGGCACAACTTTGCTGGACATTGCCAAGAGTATTTCCCAAAAGCTGGGTAAACAGGCTCTGCTGGCTGTTGTTGACGGTGTCAACAAGGATTTGAGCGATAAGCTGGAGCATGATGCAGCAGTAGAATTTGTTACACCGGATACTCCGGAGGGTCTGCATGCAATCCGTCATACTGCTGCACACGTTATGGCTCAGGCTATTCAGCATTTGTTCCCGGATGTTAAATTTGCTATCGGTCCTGCTATTGCCAACGGCTTCTACTATGATTTGGACAGCGAGCATACCTTTACTCCGGAGGATTTGCAGGCTATCGAAAAGGAAATGGCAAAAATTGTTAAACAGAATATTCCTCTGCAGCGTGCAGAACTGCCGCGCAGTGAAGCTCTGGCAATGTTTGCTGCTAAAGATGAAAAATATAAGGTTGAGCTGATTAATGACCTGCCTGAGGATGCAATCATCAGCACCTATACCCAAGGTGATTTCACTGACCTCTGTGCCGGTCCTCACTGCCCGTCTACCGGCAGAGTAAAAGCATTTAAACTGCAGAGTATTGCAGGTGCTTACTGGCGCGGTAACGAAAAGAACAAAATGCTGCAGCGCATTTATGGTACTGCATTCCCCAGCAAGGAAGAGCTTGATGCTTATCTGCATATGCTGGAAGAAGCTGCTAAACGTGACCATCGTAAGCTGGGCAAGGAGCTGGATTTGTTTTCTATTATGGATGAAGGCCCCGGCTTCCCGTTCTTCCTGCCGAACGGCATGGTTATCCGTAACGAGTTGATTAACTACTGGCGTCAGGTTCATCGCCGTTATGGTTATGAAGAAATCAAAACCCCGATGATTCTGTCCCGTAAGCTTTGGGAAACCTCCGGTCACTGGGATCATTACAAAGAAAACATGTACTTTACTCAGATCGATGAGCAGGATTATGCTATTAAACCGATGAACTGTCCTGGTGGTATGCTGGTTTACAAGCTGCATCCGCATTCCTATAAGGAACTGCCTATCCGTGCCGGTGAACTTGGTCTTGTACACCGTCATGAGCTCAGCGGTGCTCTGCACGGACTGTTCCGTGTACGTTGCTTTACTCAGGATGATGCGCATATCTTTATGATGCCCAGCCAGATTCGTAGCGAGATTAAGAATGTAATCAGTTTGTTTGACGAGGTTTATGCAACCTTCGGTCTGAAATATCATGCAGAACTGTCTACCCGTCCGGAAAATTCCATGGGCGATGACGCTACCTGGGAGCTGGCAACCCAAGGTCTGAGAGATGCGTTGGAGGATTGTGGTCTTGATTACGTAGTCAACGAAGGTGACGGTGCTTTCTATGGTCCTAAGATTGACTTCCATCTGACCGACTCCATCGGCCGTACCTGGCAGTGCGGTACTATCCAATTGGATATGCAGCTGCCGGAACGTTTTGAACTGACCTATACCGGTGAGGACGGCCTGAAGCATCGTCCTGTTATGATTCACCGCGTTGTGTATGGTTCTATTGAACGCTTTATTGGTATTCTGATTGAAAACTATGCCGGTGCTTTCCCGGCTTGGCTGGCTCCTTGCCAAGTTCGCATTCTGCCGATTACCGACAAGCATGTTGAATATGCTAAAAAGCTGGCTGACAAGATGTTTGATCTTGGCTTGCGTGTACACCTTGATGACCGCAATGAGAAGCTTGGTTATAAGATTCGTGAAGCACAGGTACAGAAGGTTCCTTACACCTTGGTCGTTGGTGACAAGGAAATGGAAGAAGGCACTGTAAATGTACGCCGTCGTGGTGAAGGCGATATCGGTGCTATGCCTCAGGATGAATTTATCTCTATGCTGCAAGAAGAAATTAAAGAGAAAAAATAAGCTGACGGCGTAGCCGACAGCTGAAGGAAACTGCCCCGCTTACAAGCGGGGCAGTTTTTTGTCTTGCTTTAAAATAAGTACAAAGTAAAATTTTATTCTGTTTTGACACCCGTATCTGTCCATACCTGCAGCTCTGCTTCAAAGATTCTGGCCCAAGGGAGCTTAGCGCCGACGCTGAGGTCGCGCAGATAATAGCTTTGTCCGTTTTGCTGATAAAAGGGTGTGCGTCCCAAATTATCGTGCAGCAGCTTATATGCCTGCAGGCTGAGCTTTCCCTGGATATATTGCTCTGTTGCCGTTTTATCTTCGCTGTCCAGCTCTACGGGATTTGCGCCAAAGGCTTCAAGAGTTTGCCGCAGTTGGGGATGCACCAGCTTTTGATAATAGTAGTCCTCGAGGATACGTTCTGCCGTGAAGTTCAGGTTGGCAGCGAAGAGTGCTGCCAGCCGCTCGGGGTCCGCGCCTGCTGTCTGCAGCTGACGCAGGCGGCCGCAAAAAAGCAGTCCCTGTGCCAAGGCAGTGCCTGAAGAATTGCTGAAGGTGTTCCAGGCGGCGTAGGCGGCGAGCTTGTTGATTGGTACGTTGTTTGCCAAAAGCTGCGGCAATAGTAGCTCTTCTGCTTCAAAATTGGTACTGCTGTCGATGAGTGCGACCTTATAGTCCTGGTCCAGCATTTGCTGCAGCTCTTGTGCCTGCTTGACAGACGGACGGAAATCGTCGTTACCGCAGTTAACATAGCAGATGAGGTCTGCACTATCCGGCGTGCTTACTTCTGACGCTCCAATGAGCTTAAGCTGGTTGCGCAGCGCTGCACCGACGCAGACGGCCATATAGGGCATATCTGCACTTTCTGCTTTGGGAGAAGCATAATGCAGGTAGACCTTGGGCTGCCAGTTGCTTTGCTGCAGATAGTAGCGTACGAGCAGCAGGGAGGCGATTTCATCTGCGCCGTAGGTGAGCTGCGCCTGCTGTTGCAGTTTTTGGGCAACGATGCTGCTTTGCAGTTTTACGGCACTGGCGTGCGGCAGTCCGATGGGTGAAGCATCGTCCTGACCGAAGGTTATCCGTCTGTCATCTGTGGCAAGCTTAAGCAGGCCCAGGTTAAAGCGGTCGCTTTGCTGATAACGGCTGCGGTATTTTTCCAAGACCTTGGGCGGAATTTTTGCTTCTGTGCGGCGCAGCTCCTGCGTGAGGGCGAAGCTGCCGGTGATGCGCACCATATCGGCAAGCTGGGAATAACGCATCAGCTGGTATTGGTACCAGCGGTCGGGCAAAAGCTGGTCGCTGACGAGCAGACGCGGAATAACGGAAAAAATTGCCTGCTGCCTTGTTATTGGCAGCTGCCGCAGCTGCTTGAGCAGCTCATCTTCCTCAGATGGAGTGGCGGTGTTCATGCGGGCGGCCAGCAGGCCGCCATGCAGCAGATTATCGGCAGAAATGATGCTGTAATCGCATAATAGCTGATTTTTTTGCAGCCATGGGAAAAGTTTTTGTCTGTCAGAGGGCGTCTGGTAGTTGTCAAGATAGCTTTTTGGCGGTAAAATTACATTTAGGCCTGCAAGCGCGCCCAGCTTTTGCACCATGGTGCTGCAAACAGGGCGGCTGTCGAGAGGCAGCAGCAGGATGCTTTGCGTTGGCGTTGGCTGCTTCAGCTTGAGCGGGATGCTTGAGGGCAACGCAAGGCGTAAGCAAATGCCTGATATCAGCATTATGGTGCAAATTATGAAGATTATTTTGCTTGAATTGCGCATAAGAGTGTCCTTTGAAAGAAAATGTAGAGAATGTTTAAGATTAATTTCCCCCTTCCGTCAGCTCATTACATTCGCTGACACCTTCCCCGATGGGGCAGGCGAGAAAGTGATTACGAAAGCTGACTGCTTGCCTTCCCCTACGGGGAAGGTGCCGAACGAAGTGAGGCGAAAGGGGGCGAAATGCCATCTCAACCCAATTATAACACAGAGGAGCAGTATATGAGAATAATTACCGGCAAGGCCCGCGGCCTGCAGCTGACTGTACCGAAAACATATGACGTACGGCCGACTGCGGACAGGGTTAAGGAATCCATTTTTAATATTATAGGCAGTAAAATTATCGGCGCTGAGGTGCTGGACCTTTTTGCGGGTACTGGTAACCTGGGGCTGGAAAGCTGGAGCCGTGGCGCTGCAGCTGTTACATTTATTGACGCGAGTAAGGAATCCTTGCGTCTGGTGCGCAGCAATATTGCCAAGTGCCGCGCAGAGGCTGATTGCAGAGTGCTGCAGGGCAGTGCTCCTGCCGTTGCAGAAAGGCTGGCGGCAGCAGGGGAGCAGTTTGATTTTGCCTTTTGCGATCCGCCGTACAACAAGGGCTGGATAGAGCAGATTATTGCTCTTTTGGGCAGACGCTCTTTTTTACGCTCTGGTGGCTATTTGGTAGTAGAGCGCAGTGCGCATAATGCGTTGCCGGAGCTGCCGGCGGGCTGTGAGCTGGTGCGTAGCAGTCGCTATGGCGAAACTTTGGTAGATTTTATTTGTTATAATCCGTTGTAAGTATAATATTTTTGGGAAATAAAAAGGATTATCAGCTTTTATGTCGAATAAAAGACAAGATATATAATAGGGTTTTCTTTGATCGGGTTCCGGTTAAGAATAGATTAGGAGGTCTGGCTATGCGCAGAGCAGTTTGTCCAGGAAGCTTTGATCCTGTTACCAAGGGTCATATTGATATTTTTGAAAGAGCAAGTGCGATGTTTGATGAGCTGATTATCAGCGTTTTTCATAATCCTGGTAAGGATAAGGCAATGTTTTCTATGGAAGAGCGTGTGGAAATGCTTAAGGAAGCAACTAAGCATATTCCTAACGTAAGGGTAACCTGCTTTTCAGGTCTGTTGAATGAATTCTGCAAAAAGGAGGATGCTCCTTTTATTGTCAGAGGTCTGCGCGCGTTTACTGATTTTGAATACGAATTCCAAAGAGCGCTGCTGCTGAAAAAAATTGATAATGATCTGGAAACTGTTTTCATCATGACCAATGCAAAATATTCCTTCGTCAGCTCTTCCGGTGTACGCGAGCTGGCAACCTTCGGCGGTCAATTAAAGGATTTAGTGCCTGAATGCATCGAAGAACGCGTTCGTAAGCACGTTTACCAAAAGTTTGAATAGATTAGAGTGGGGATGATATCATGATTGAACGCAACAAAACTAATGTAGCACTCGATGGACTTTTTGACGAATTTCTTGATTTGGTTTCTAATGCAAGACGTGTTCCTTTGATGGATAAGATTATGCTTGATGAAAACGATCTGCTGAATATTATTGATGATCTCAAGGAAGCAATTCCGCGTGAAATCAAAAGTGCCAACCAGGTGCTGGAGGAGCAGAAGAATATTGTCGATAAGGCCTATGCTGATGCCGACCGTATTGTGCAGCAGGCTAAGGAAGAGGCAGAGCGTATTGTAAGTGTTGCTCAGGCTGAGGCTGATGCCAAGGTACAGCAGGAGGAGATTGTAAAACAGGCCAATGCTGTAGCCGAGGATATTAAGGCTAATGTGCTGCGCTATCAGGAGGAAACCAAGCTTGCTGCTGATGAGTATGCTTTACAGGTTAAACAGTCTTCCCTGAAGTATGCTGATGATATGCTTGAATTTTTGAGTGGTAATCTGACCAGTGCTTTGGGCGGACTTAAGGAAAACATCCAAAGTGTTAAGGAAGAAATGAATAACATACAGCATCCGCAGGCACCGGCAGAAGCGCCGGAGCCGGAAGCTGCTGAAGAAGAATAAGAAACAAGTGCATTATAAAAGCTGTAACGAGGCATCATATGTGTGATGCTGACGTTACAGCTTTTTGTTGTTTAAGCAGTATTTTAGTTGTTTGACAGCGATATTTAGCTTTGGCTGCGGACGTAGATGGGTGATTGGTAAAAATCGTTGCCGCTGCGGTTAAGTGCGGTGTCATGCTGCAGCAGTGACCATGTGTCGGTAGCAGCTATTTCCAATGCTAAATGCGTTTGGTAGGCGGCGTTATCATTGTTTAAGGCGTTTTGACCTAGCTTGGTGATGAGTGGCAGGCTGGTGCTTGTCTTCATCTGATGCAGCAGCTGACGGCCTGTATCGTTGAAGGCCAGCAAGCGCAGGTAGGCAGGCTCCTGCTGCTGCCATACTGCTTTGGACTGGTCCAGCAGTATTTGCAGCAGCAGTCGGCGGATGCGGCTGGCTGTGTAGCGCTTGCTGATGCAGGCAGCGAGTGCTGACTGCAGGCTTGCGCAGTCAGCGGCCCTGCTGAGCAGGTTCTCCAGGCCTTCACTGGCCTCGCA
This sequence comes from Phascolarctobacterium succinatutens CAG:287, assembly GCF_000434895.1. GTDB lineage: Bacteria > Bacillota > Negativicutes > Acidaminococcales > Acidaminococcaceae > Phascolarctobacterium_A > Phascolarctobacterium_A succinatutens_A. The sequence continues at coordinate 62,190 of NZ_FR892788.1, read as the reverse complement.
GCGCTCGGCCAGCTGCGGCGGCGTAAGCAGCCGCAGGCGGTATTTCAGCAGCTGCCATAAAAGCTGCGCGTCGTAGCCGCCCCGTGTAAGTGCTGCATGTGTGTAGGCAGGCGTGGCCTGCTGCCAGCTGCCGTTGCCGAGCGCCAAAGCCTGGCGGATGGCGCTGGCGCTGGCTATATTGCTGCTGATGGCGGTGGAGTTATAGCCTTCGTCTGTACGCTGCAGGTAAAGTGGTTTAATGCTTGCAGCAGTCTGCAGCAGCGCCTTGCTATATTCCAGCGCCAAAATGTCGTTGGGAGAGCGGAAGGCTGTGTGTGCGCCTAAAATTTTTTCCCAGGCCTGCGCATAGCTGCTGCCGCTTTGCAGCAGCTCACGCAGCCTTGCCTGCGCTTCAGCGCTGCAGGCAAGGCGTGCTGCGGCCACGAAATCACTTTGCGGGTGTTCTGTACCGCAGGCAAGCGTGTTGACGCAGCCAGTGGCTGCCAGAAGCTCTACAGCGCCTCTGGCAAAGAATTCGGCACTGCGCAGCGTAAAGGCGCAGCCAAGCTCCAGCACCAGATCAGCACCGCCCTGTACAGCAAAGGCGGCGCGCTGCCATTTGCTTAAAATGGCAGGCTCGCCGCGTTGCATAAAGCTGCCACTCATTACGACGATGACTGGCTGCTGCGTCAAACGCTTCGTTTCCTGTATATGATAAAGATGACCGTTATGAAAGGGATTATATTCGGCAATGATGCCTGTAGCCTGCATAATTTTTACCTCGCAATATCTTATCTCTATGAATATTATTATAACATAGGCTGGGAATTGAGAAAATATTTCTGTTCAATTAGCTACGAATAGTGTATACTAATAGTATATTGGTATTTATGACTAGAATTAAATTTGGCGTTGACCGGGAGGTTTATTGTGATTGTTTTCGTAGTAAATTGTGGCAGCTCCTCCATCAAGTATCAACTGATAAACATGGAAGGCGAGCATGTCATGGCCAAAGGCCTGATTGAACGCATCGGTATGGAAGGCTCCACACTAAAGCATACGCCAGCAGGCAAATACACAATTGATATAAAAGAGGAAATTCCTGACCATAAGGTTGGTATCCGTTTGGCGATTAAAGCGCTGACGAGCAAGGAATATGGCGTTATCAAGGATATGTCCGAGATTGATGCTGTAGGCCATCGTGTTGTGCATGGCGGTGAGCGCTTTACTGACAGCGTGCTGATTACCAGTGATGTGTTGCACGGTATTGAGGCTTGCTGTGAAATTGCACCTCTGCATAATCCGCCTAACCTGTACGGCATTAACGCTTGCATGGAGATTATGCGCGGAACACCGCAGGTTGCTGTGTTTGATACAGCCTTTCATCAGACAATGCCTAAGGTTGCCTATCTTTACGGCCTGCCCTATGAAATGTATGTCAAATATGGCGTGCGCCGTTACGGCTTCCATGGCACTTCGCACAAATATGTGGCGCTACGTGCTGCAGAGCTGATGCACGAGCATATGAATGATTTGCGTATTATTACCTGCCACCTTGGCAATGGTGCCAGCATTGCAGCAATTAAATACGGCAAATCCATTGATACAAGCATGGGCTACACACCGCTTGAAGGCCTGATTATGGGCACCCGCAGCGGCGAGATTGACCCGGCGATTATTCCCTTCCTGATGGAAAAGGAAAATATGAATGCGCAGCAGATAGATGATTATCTGAACCGCCGCAGTGGTATTCTGGGCATCAGCGGTCTGTCCAGCGACTTCCGTGACCTGGAAAGTGCTGCTAACCGTGGTGATGACCGCAGCCAGCTGGCGATAGATGTTTTTGCCTACAAGGTAAAAAAATATATCGGCGGTTATGTAGCAGCAATGGGCGGCGTAGATGCGATTGTCTTTACTGCAGGCCTGGGAGAAAATTCTCCCTTTATGCGCGACAAAATCTGCAATGGCCTGGAATATCTGGGAACGCGCGTTGATCCGGAACTGAACCAGGTGCGCGGCAAGGAGCGCGAAATCAGCGTGCGTCGTGCGCGTGTAAAGATTTTCGTCATCCCGACAAACGAGGAGCTGGTTATTGCCCGCGATACCTATAATATCTGTCGCAGAATCATCAAGCTGTAGCCATTTGCATGAGGTTATAGTAACTGATAACAGTTTTTATCCGTACAAAGCATTTTTACTTGACAAAGAGCGGTAATACCGCTATAATTGTAACGATTGGTGAAATATGATTAAAATAAATGTCGCAGAAATCAAGAAAAGACTAGTCGGTGAAAAAACTCTTGCTTATGAGCTTTCGCCTGCTGAGCTGGAAATTGCAGCTGAAGAGCTTGCTGTTGACGGCACAGTAAATTTAGAAGGCACAATGAGCAACGCTGGTGATGTATTATTACTGCAGGCTGTAATGACTGCTAAGGTACGACGTACCTGCAGCCGTTGTCTGAAGGATTTTACAGGTAAAACCAGGGCAGAGGTTGTCGAGAAGTTTTATCCGGCAAGTGCTGAACATATTGAAAATGATGCTTTTGTCTACGATTCGGACGTTATTGATATAACGGAACCGCTTCGTGAAGGGCTGCTGCTTGCAGAGCCCATGCAGGCTCTGTGTAAGCCAGACTGCCGGGGACTTTGTCCCGTTTGTGGCGCTGATCTTAATGATGGTGACTGCGGATGCGACAGGTTCACTGTAGATCCGAGGCTGGCGGCATTGAAGCAATTCATCAAAAATTAAATTCACTTCATAGCACTGAGGAGGTGTATTGAGAAATGGCAGTACCTAAGAGAAAAATGTCCAAAGCCCGTCGTGACAGACGTCGTGCTAACTGGAAACTGAGCGTTCCTGGCATGGTTGAATGCCCGCAATGTCATGAAATGAAAATGCCGCATCGCGTTTGCCCTGAATGCGGTTACTACAATGGCAAACAAGTCATTGCTAAAGCTGAATAATTTTAAGCTGTTGATAAGGCCTTCGGAAGTAATTCCGGAGGCTTTTTACATGATATACTGAAGCTTATCGTTTAAGCAGCACTTAATTGTGTAATTAAAAAAATCGCTGAAATATAAGAGATGTTACAATTTTTTTGCTAAAAACCCCTTGCCAAAAACGTGCCATGCTTTTATAATAAAAACAGATATTATGAGCTGGTACTAAAAAGCAGGTGATGGAATGACTTCTTCTAAAAAATTAATACGTCACAGAAGCTTGAAGAAGCTGCTTAAGGATAATCCCTTCAGCACTGATGAGCAATTGGCAAAGATGCTGGATGTCAGCGTACAGACTATACGTCTGGACCGTGTTGCTCTGGGAATTCCTGAGCTGCGTGCCAGAACTCGTACTATGGCCGAAGAAGCTCAGACCAAGCTGCGTGCCATTGATAAAAAGGATATCGTGGGCGAGCTGCTGGATCTGGAGCTGAACAAAATCGGTATTTCCACGCTGAAGATTACACCTGATATGGTGCTTGAGCGTACCGGGATTGCCCGCGGTTATTATATGTTTGCCATGGCCAATACGTTGGCTTTGGCAGTTGTAGATGCGGAATATGCGCTGACTGCTGTAGGCAATGTCAAGTATAAGCTGCCTGTCAATGCAGGTGCTGTGCTTGTAGCCCGTGCAGTAGTTACACACCGCCGCATGGATAAATATTATATTTTTGTTTCCGTGAAAAACAATAACGAAGAGGTTTTTCGCGCTAAGTTCATTATTGTTTCTTTGGATAACAGAACTAAGCATGAGGGGGAGCAGGAAGCATGAAAATCGCCGTAGATGTTATGGGTACCGATTATGGTCCCAAAGAGCTTGTTTTAGGTGCAGTCAACGCTGTTAAAGAGTATGGCTGCGAAACTGTTTTGGTTGGCGATGAAAAAATAATCCGTGAGCTGCTGGTAAAATACGGTGCGGATAAAAATCCGAAGATTACTATTCATCATGCCAGCGAGGTAATTGCGATGGACGAGCATCCTGCGATTGCGGTTAAGTCCAAAAAGGACGCTTCTATCGTAGTTGCGGCAGGATTGCTGAGAAACAAGGAATGTGATGCCCTTGTTTCCTCTGGCAGCACTGGTGCTGCTGTCGCTTCAGCGCTTTTTTGCGTAGGCCGCATCAGGGGCGTGGAACGACCTGCTATTGCAACGCCGATTCCCAGCCTGAAGGGTACTACTGTAGTGCTTGACAGTGGCGCTAAGGTTGACGCCAAGCCTGAGCATATGGTACAGAGTGCTATCATGGGTACGGTGTACGCAGAAAAAATTTTAAAAATTTCTCAGCCGAAGGTAGGACTTTTGAACATCGGTGAAGAAGAAACTAAGGGTAACGAGCAAGCATTGGCAACCTACCCGCTTTTAAAGGATACTTGGACGATAAACTTTATCGGCAATGTTGAAGGTCGTGACATCAACAAAGGTACGGTAGATGTAGTTGTCTGCGACGGCTTCGTCGGCAATGTCGTGCTGAAGTTCGGTGAAGGTCTGGCGAAGGCTATTATGACGCTGATCAAGGAAGCAATTATGAACGGCGGCATTCTGGCAAAGCTGGGCGGACTTTTAATCAAGCCTGCACTGAAGGGCCTGAAGAAACGTCTTGACCCTGCTGAATACGGCGGTGCCCTGCTGTTAGGTATCCGCGCACCGTTTATTATCTGCCACGGCAGCTCCAAGGCCAAGGCAATTACCAATGCTATTCATGTAGCTATGGACTTTGCAGAGCAGGATGTTGTAAGTATCATCAAAGATAAGATTGCGGAATCAAAAGAAATGAGGAATTAGATAAATGACAAGAGCTGTTGGTATTTTAGGTTTAGGACATTATGTTCCTGAGAAGATTATCACTAATACAGACATGGAGAAAATCGTTGAGACCAGTGATGAATGGATTACTGAGCGCACCGGCATCAAGCAGCGTCACATCGCTGCTTCGGAAGAAGCAACCTCTGATCTGGCGTACAATGCTGCTGTAGAAGCACTGAAGGACGCTGGCGTTGCTCCGGAAGAGCTGGACCTAGTTATTGTAGGCACTGCTTCCTCCGACTATATTTTCCCGTCTACCGCCTGCCTGGTACAGGCTCGTCTGGGTGCTAAAAACGCAGCTGCGTTTGACCTGGCTGCAGGCTGCAGCGGTTTTGTTTACAGCCTTGCTGTAGCAAGCCAGATGGTTAAGAGCGGTCTGTATAACAAGATTCTGATTATCGGTGCGGAAACTTTGAGCCGTATTATGAACTGGACCGATCGTAACACCTGCGTTCTCTTCGGTGATGGCGCCGGTGCTGCTGTAGTTGGCGAGGTTGAAGAAGGCTACGGTGTACTGGGCATTGATATGGGTGCTGACGGCAACGGCGGCAAGTTCCTGCTGCAACCGGCAGGCGGCAGCCGTAATCCGGCAAGCGAAGAAACCGTTGCTGCCAAAGACCACACCATTCATATGAACGGTCAGGAGGTTTTCAAATTCGCTATTCAGATTATGGGCAAGACTGCAAAGCGTGCTCTGGCTAAGGCGAATATGAAGCCGGAAGAGCTGGATATGCTGTTCCCGCATCAGGCTAACTACCGTATCATCACTTCCGCTGCTAAGCGTCTGAAGATGCCGATGGATAAGGTTTGGGTAAACGTAGACAAATACGCTAATACCTCTGCCGCATCTATTCCTATCGCTCTGTGCGAGGCTCAAAAGGCTGGCGCCCTGAAAAAAGGCGACAACATTATTCTTGATGGCTTTGGCGCAGGTTTGACCTGGGCAGCTATTGTCCTCAAGTGGAGTAAATAATCCAAACATTTTTCGTTTGTCTTAATAGTATTTGATTTTTATCGAAAGTGAGGTAATTTACACGATGAGTAAAATCGCATTCGTATTCCCTGGCCAAGGTTCTCAGACCGTTGGCATGTGCAAAGCTTTTTATGATGAATATCCTGTTGTAAAACAGATTTTTGAAGAGGCTGATGACGCTCTTGGCTATTCCATCAGCAAAATGTGCTTCGAAGGTCCTGCTGAAGAACTGAACCCG
>NZ_FR892788.1:0-56190 GCF_000434895.1 Phascolarctobacterium succinatutens CAG:287 | reverse complement strand
GGGCCCTCCTAAAGACCTAAATTGCACCGCTAATCCCCAGCCCGCTATCCTGACTGCCAGCACTGCTTGTGCAGCAGTTCTGAAGGAGCATGGCGTAAGCTGCGATATCGCTGCTGGCCACAGCTTGGGCGAATACAGCGCACTGGTAAACACTGGCGCTCTGAAATTTGCTGACGCTGTACGCATCGTTAACAAACGCGGCCAGTTCATGCAAGAGGCTGTTCCCGTAGGCGAAGGCAGCATGGCTGCTATCCTCGGTTTGGACAGCGACAAAATCGTAGAAATCTGCCGCAGCGTAGAAGCTGAATCCGGCGAAGCAGTGCAAGCAGTAAACTTCAACTGCCCCGGTCAGGTTGTTATCGCAGGCGCAGTTAATCCTGTAAATAAAGCTATCGAAGCTCTGAAGGCTGCCGGTGCAAAACGCGCTGTGCTGCTGCCCGTAAGTGCTCCTTTCCACAGCACTTTGATGCAGCCCGCTGCAGCCCGCCTGGCTGAGGTTCTGGCTCCGATTGAAATCAAAGATATCACCGTTCCTGTTGTTGCTAACGTAACCGCTCAGGAAGTTACCAGTAGCGAGGAAATCAAAAAGCTGCTCGTTAAACAAGCTGCTATGCCTGTTCTCTGGGAAACCAGCGTACGCAACATGGTTGCAGGCGGCGTAGACATTTTCGTTGAGGTTGGCCCGGGCAAGGTTCTGACCGGCTTTACCAAGAAGATTGCTAAAGGCATGATGGCTCTCAACGTTGAAGACGCTGCCAGCCTGGAAAAAACCTTAGCTGAGCTGAATAAATAATTCACCAGGCTAAACTGTCAGCTTCGCAATTCCCCTAAACGTACATGCAGTATGTATTTGTGAAGACTAAATGACAGATGATGAATTGAAGGATAAGGAGAACTTACAATGAAGTTAGAAGGTAAAAAAGCTCTCGTAACCGGCGCTTCCCGCGGCATTGGCCGTGCAATCGCACTGGCTCTCGCTGCAGAAGGTGCTGACGTTGTTGTAAACTACGCAGGCAGTGAAGCTGCTGCTAAAGAGGTTGCTGCAGAAATCGAAGCTATGGGCCGCAAGGCTTTCGTAGTACAGGCAGACATTTCCTCCAACGAAGCTGCTACTGCTATGGTAGACGAAGTTGTAAAAGAATTCGGCCGCATTGATATCCTCGTAAACAACGCAGGTATTACCCGCGATGGTCTGCTGATGCGTATGAAAGAAGAGGATTGGGACGCAGTTCTGACTACCAACCTGAAGGGTGTGTTCAACTGCACCAAGGCCGCTGTCAAATACATGATGAAACAAAAGGCTGGCAAAATTGTCAGCATCAGCTCTGTTGTTGGCCTTATGGGCAATGCTGGCCAGGCTAACTACGCTGCTGCTAAGGCTGGCGTAATCGGCTTTACTAAATCCGTTGCCAAGGAAGTTGCTGCTCGCGGCATTAACGTGAACGCTGTTGCTCCCGGCTTTATTAAAACGGATATGACAAGTGTACTTTCCGACAAAGTTGTTGAAGGTATGCTGACTTCTATACCCTTACACAAATTGGGTGAAACTACTGATATTGCCAAGGCTGTTGTCTTCCTTGTGAGCGATGACGCCAATTATATTACCGGACAGACTTTACATGTTGACGGTGGTATGGTAATGTAATAGGGGGCCCATTTGGGAGACCTGCAACTTTACCTATTGGAAGGAGGTGAATCGTAATGAGCACTTTCGAAAAAGTAAGAGACATCACTGTTGAACAACTGAGCGTTGACGCTGACGAAGTAAAGATGGAATCCGCTTTCATCGATGATCTCGGTGCTGACTCCCTCGATATCGTTGAGCTGATCATGGCTTTCGAAGAGGAATTCGGTGTTGAAATCCCTGATGAAAAAGCTGAAAAAATCCGCACTGTAGCTGACGCTGTTAAACTGCTGGATGAAGAAAAATAATGCTTTACCTGCTTATGTTTAGGGAACCCCCTGTGGGTTCCCGGACACAAGCTACTCTACTCTAGTCCTGAAATGGGGGATATTTGTTGAAACTACCAGTGCTAAAAATCGGTAAGCTTGTTGCTGAAGTACCGATTGTACAAGGAGGCATGGCTATCAGGCTGTCTACAGCCCGTTTGGCAGCTGCTGTAGCTAAAGAAGGCGGTATAGGACTTATCGCAGCGTCCGGCATGAGCTTTGACGAACTGCGTACAGAAATACGTCTGGCAAGAAAACTTACAGGCGGCAAAGGCATTATCGGTATTAATGCAATGTTTGCAGCAAGAGAGTTTTTAGGTCTGATTACTACCGCTGCACAAGAGAAAATAGATTTAATTGTAGCCGGCGCCGGTTTTTCAAGAGATATTTTTGCCGTCGGACGTAAATATGGTGTCGAAGTAGTACCAATTGTTTCTTCTGTAAAACTGGCTAAGATTTCTGAGAAGCTGGGAGCTTCTGCTATCGTTGTCGAAGGCACCGAAGCAGGCGGTCACCTGGGAACTCAGCAATCTATCAAAGAGATACTTCCGGAGATTGTTAAATCCGTTAATATACCTGTTATTGCTGCCGGCGGCGCTGTCTGCGGCAGTGATGTTGCCGAGCTTTTGAAGCTGGGCGCAAGCGGTGTGCAGATGGGCAGCAGATTTGCTGCCAGTGAGGAATCCAACGGCGCACCTGCTTTAAAAGAATTCTATCTTAAAATGACTAAAGAAGATGTTGTGCAGATTGACAGCCCTGTAGGCTATAAGGGACGTGCTATCCGCAATCCCTTTGCACAGTTATCTTTAGATAATAAAGCCCCTAAACCTACTACCTGCGATTTGTGCTTAAAGCATTGCACCCACAGCTTCTGTATTATCAGAGCGTTGACACGTGCGCAGCAGGGTGACGTAGAAACCGGCTTGGTATTCACTGGTGCCAATATGTGGAAAATCAAGGAAATACTGCCTGTAAAAGAAATCTTTAGGCGCATAAAGGATGAAATTTCAAAAATTTGATTACGAGGTGAACTATTTTGAGTAAAAGAAGAGTTGTAGTAACTGGCGTTGGCCCTGTAACTCCTATCGGTATCGGCAAGGATACCTTCTGGAATAACCTGGTTGCCGGTAAATCCGGTATCGGCCCTATCACTCAGTTTGACACTACTGATTACACAGTAAAGATTGCCGGTGAGGTTAAGGATTTTGATTACACTGCTTTCATTGATAAAAAAGAAGGCAAGCGTATGGACCGTGTAACCCACTTTGCAGTTGCTGCTGCTAAGCTGGCAATCGAAGACGCTAAGCTGGATATGAGCAAGGAAAATCCCCTGCGCTGCGGCGTTTGCGTTGGCAGCGGCATCGGCGGCATCCACACCTTCCTGGAGCAATCCCTGAAGCTTGGTTCCAAGGGCCCGTCCAAAATCAGCCCGTTCTTCATTCCGATGGAAATCCCGAACATGTCTGCTGGCCAGATTGCTATTGCAACCGGCCTGAAAGGTCCTAACACTGCTATCGTAACTGCTTGTGCTACCGGCACCAACTGCATCGGCGACGCTCTGCGCACCATTCAATACGGTGATGCTGACGTAATGCTGGCAGGCGGCACCGAAGCAGCAGTTTCTCCGATTGCTATCGCAGGCTTTGCTAACATGAAGGCTCTGTCTACCAACAACGAAAACCCTGAAGCAGCTTCCTGCCCGTTCGATAAAAAGCGTGATGGCTTTGTAATGGGCGAAGGCGCTGGCGTTCTGGTTCTCGAAGAGCTGGAGCATGCTAAGGCTCGTGGCGCACACATCTACGCTGAGCTGGCTGGCTTTGCTATGAACTGCGACGCATACCATATCACCGCTCCGGATCCGACCGGCGAAACTCCGGCTGCCTGCATCGCTGCAGCAGTTGCTGACGCTGGCGTAAAACCGGAAGAGGTTGACTACATCAACGCTCATGGTACTTCCACCCATCGTAATGACCTGGGTGAAACCATTGCCTTCAAGAAGGTATTTGGCGAGCATGCTTACGAACTGTGCATCAGCTCCAACAAATCCATGATTGGCCATCTGCTGGGCGCTGCTGGCGGCGTAGAAGCTATTGCTACCGTTATGACTATCGAAAACGATATCATTCCGCCGACCATCAACTACAAGGATAAGGATCTGGACGATCCGGAAGGTCCGCTGGATCTGGATTATGTACCGAACGAAGCTCGTAAGAAAGTTGTTAATGTTGCCCTGAGCGATAACCTGGGCTTTGGCGGTCATAACGCTTCTATCGTATTCAAAAAATACGTTGATTAATAAGCAGGATTGATTAAAATGCAGGAAAAACGTACACAGCAGCTGCAGAGCTTCTGCCAGGGGCTGGGTATCCATATGCATGATTTAGAGCTTCTTGATATGGCTCTGACACATACATCTTATGCCCATGAAGCTAAGCAGTATCCTAAACCGCATCACAATGAGCGGATTGAGTTTTTGGGTGATTCCGTGCTCAGCGTTATCGTGAGCACCTACATGTATAAGAACTTTCCTGATTTGGCTGAAGGCCAGCTTACTAAGTTGCGTGCTTATCTAGTTTGCGAAGGCTCCCTGTATGAATATGCCAAAAAGATTCATCTGGGAGACTATCTGCAGCTGGGTAAGGGCGAGGAGCTGAGCGGAGGGCGTGAGCGTCCTTCCATCCTGGCTGATGCTTTTGAATCTGTTTTGGGTGCTATCTATCTGGACCAGGGCTTTGCAGTCGTACAGGCCTACCTGCTGGGTATGATGCAGCCAGAAATAGATTTCATCTGTCGCCATGGTATCTTTAATGATTACAAGACACGCTTGCAGGAGTATTTGCAGCGTGACGGCGATGTAGATATTCATTATGTTCTTTTAGGCAGCACCGGTCCGGAGCACAATAAGGTATTTACCTCTCAGGTAATGTTGGGTAATACTGTTATCGGCGAGGGCAGCGGTCGCACTAAAAAAGATTCGGAGCAGCATGCTGCTAAGCAGGCGCTGGCACAGCTGCATGTAAGGAATCAGGAATAACATCACAATATCGGCCTACGGTAGCAATACCGTAGGTCTTTTATTTTCCTCGAAGGCAGTATGCTTTAAGCTTTGCAGCGCACAAAAATCCCCTCTTCCTGTTCGGAAAGAGGGGATTGCAGTTTATTGCTTAGTGTTGTTTTTCGTAGGGCTGGTTCATCAGAGCTTCGTCATCAAAGTAGTTGATGCGCATTGCCTTGCGTACGTCATGCAGTGTTGCAGCAGCGGCTGCTTCAGCTTCTTTGCTGCCTGCACGCAGGATTTCGTAAACCTCAGGGATGCGTTGTTCCCAATAGTGACGGCGCTCACGGATGGGCTCCAGAACGTCCTGCAGCACGTTGTTGAGGAACTTCTTAACCTTTACGTCACCCAGGCCACCGCGTTTGTAGTGAGCCTTCAGCTCGTCCAGGTTAGCGTAGTCCGGCAGGAATTTAGCAAAGTGCTCTTCGGTGCTGAAAGCATCCAGATAGGTGAAAACAGTGTTGCCTTCAATCTTACCGGGATCCTCTACGCGTACATGGTCAGGATCGGTGTACATGGACATAACCTTCTTTTTGATATCCTCCGGTTCATCGGAAAGATAAATGCAGTTGCCCAGGGATTTGCTCATCTTGGCTTTGCCGTCAATGCCGGGCAGACGCAGGCAGGCATCGTTTTGCGGCAGCATGATGTCCGGGTCAACCAGTGTTTCGCCGTAAACGGAATTGAACTTGTGCACGATTTCCTTGCATTGCTCCAGCATCGGCAGCTGGTCTTCGCCTACAGGCACTACGGTCGCACGGAAGGCAGTAATGTCGGCAGCCTGGCTGATAGGATAGCAGAAGAAGCCGGTAGGAATGCTTGCTTCAAAGTTACGCATTTTGATTTCATTCTTAACGGTCGGGTTACGTTGCAGACGGGATACAGTGACCAGGTTCATATAGTAGAAGGTCAGCTCGGTCAGCTGCGGTACCATGGATTGAATGAAAAGGGTAGATTTAGCAGGATCAAGGCCGCAGGCCAGATAATCCAGCGCTACCTCGATGATGTTCTTACGCACCTTTTCCGGATGCTCAGCGTTGTCTGTAAGCGCCTGGGCATCAGCAATCATGATATATACCTTATCGTATGCACCAGAATTTTGCAGCTGTACACGCTGGCGCAGAGAGCCTACATAGTGGCCTACATGCAGACGTCCGGTAGGACGGTCGCCGGTCAGGATAATTTTACTCATATTAGTCTTACCTCTTTTTGTTCTTATATTTATATAATAATTATAAGTGCACTGACGTAAACTGTCAACGCATGCTTACTTTACGAACATAGCATAGTATCCGTTGAAGAAGATATACAGCACTACCAGCGGCAGAATGTAGGTAGCATAGAAGCGAATCCACTTGGGGAAGGGAATGCCCTTACCGGTATCTGCCTCTGCAATAAAGTTATCCCAGCCCCAACCGTAACGGCTGGTGCAGAAGCTGAGGTAAATCAGGCTGCCTAAGGGCAACAGGTTGTTGCTGACAAGGAAGTCTTCGAAGTCAAGAATGCAGGTGCCTTGGCCAAAGGGCTGAATGTGGCCCCACAGGTTGAAGCCCAGCACGCAGGGCAGGGAAAGCAGGATAATCGCAATAATGTTAAAGCGAATAGTTTTTTTGCGCTCCCAGCCGGTTAAATCGCAGATGCAGGAGGTAATGTTTTCGAATACTGCGATGACCGTAGACATTGCAGCGAAAAGCATGAAGAGGAAGAACAGAGTACCCCAGATACGACCGCCGCTCATAGCGTTGAAGACGTTGGGGAGGGTGATGAACAGCAGGTTCGGGCCGCTGTCGGGATTGATACCGAAGCTGAAGCAGGCCGGGAAGATAATCAGGCCGGAAACAATTGCTACAAAGGTATCCAGTGCCATAATCCACATTGCTTCACCCGTCAGGCGCTGCTCCTTGCCGATGTAGCTGCCGAAGATAGCCAGCGCGCCGATGCCAAGGCTCAGCGTAAAGAAGGCCTGTCCCATAGCGGCGAAAACTACTTCGCGGATACCATGCTCCAGAACTCTGTTGAAGTCTGGATAGAGATAATATTTGAGACCTGCGGCGCTGTTGGGCAGGGAAATGGAATTTACTGCCAAAATCAGCATGAGCACCAGCAGGCAGGCCATCATGTTTTTGGTGATGCGCTCAACGCCGGCCTTGACGCCCAGATAGCAAACGCCAAAGCAGGAGAGAACAATGATAATCATATTACCGGCCATTGTTACGGGGTCGCTCAGCAGGCTGCCGAAAACGTTGCCTACGCCCTTGGCATCCAGGCCGACGAAGCCGCCTACAGCCATTTTGTAGAAGTAATACAGCATCCAGCCGGAAACCGTGGTGTAGAACATCATCAGGAGAACATTGCCGGCAATGGCACCATATTTATACAGATGCCATTTTGTACCGGCAGGCTCCAGTACGTCGAAGGATTTTGCTGCACTGCGCACACTCGCACGGCCGACCGCAAATTCTGCTACCATAATGGGCAGGCCCAAAAGCAGCAAAAAGCAAAGATAAATTAAAACGAAGGATGCACCTCCGTATAAGCCCGTAATAAACGGGAAACGCCAGACATTGCCTAAGCCGATTGCACAGCCGGCAGATATTAAAATAAATCCAAGGCGTGAGGAAAAGCTTTCTCTTTCCATAAATAAATACCTACTCCCTAAAAAAATTTTGGATAATCTAATTATAAGCTAAAGGAGAATTATAAGCAATAAAAAAACTGCATCCCGCTGCCTGGGCAGCAGGATGCAGTGCAAAAAATCTTATTTCTTTTCAGCAGGAGCCTGTTCCGGTGCTTTGTACGGAGAGAAGCTGAAGTTTTGCAGCTTAGCATCTTTGCCGAAGACAAAGGACATAACTACGATTTTTTCTTTGGAGAAGCCTGCGATATATGTTACCTTATCAGCATGGTCATAGCGCTCAAAGCTGAAGAATTTGGTTTCTTTTAAGGAACCGAATTGTTGTTTAACCTGTTTTTGGATAGCAGCAAAGTTTTTCTGGTCCATGGTTTTGCCCAGTTCAGCGCTCAGGGAAGGAGCAAGAGCTGCATATTCAGTAGCAGCGTCTCCAGCCAGAGAGGTCATCATTTTTTCAGCAGCCTTTTGTTCCTTGTTCAGGTCGCCGCCGTCAGCAGCAAAGGCCAGACTGCTGCAAGCAAAGGCGAGCAGCATGGTTAATACTAATACTAATTTTTTCATCTTAATTACCTCCAGTAATACATAGCTAAAAAGCTTATTCTATATATAATCATAACTGTTTTTTCTTAATTAGTAAAGTCTTTTAAAAGCATTTTAAGAAAAATTCGATTTTAAATTTTGACAAGCATTATTATCCTTACATAAGAATACTGGTGTCACGCAGATGACACCAGTATTCGATAACAGCTATTTTATTGTTGCTTCACTATAATAAAAGCGCTGCGCCTAAAGGGACGCAGCGGCTTTAAAGAAGGAGCTGAAAAACAGCTCGATTTATTTTTCATTTTGGACTTCCGGTTTCTGCAGGCATTGAAACATCATTTCTGCCAGCGAGCGCTTCAAAAGCTGGTTGAATTCATCAGCCGTGTGGGCGCTTAACGGCTTGGCCTCTAACGCATAAGTTTTTTTATCTTCACCAAAAATCAGCGCATCAAGACTGCAACGCAGATGCTGGGCGATACGGATAGCAATAGCCAGGCTCACGCCGGTTTTACCGTTTTCCAGATTACTCATGTGTGTTTGCGAAATATTAATTGCCTTTGCCAGACTTTGTTGAGATACCTGCGATTTGGTACGCATCTGTTTGATATTGTTGCCGATAAGCTTATAGTCGGGGTTTACAGTTAAGCTTGCCATAAATTGCACCTCCAGATGTTATTCAACAATAGAACATTTTATAGTTCTCTACATGAACGGAAGCAGTTGTTTCGTTCTTTAAGTATATTATGACATGTTTATGCGAAAATGTCCCTACCCTAAATGGCAATTTCGGGTAGGGTAGGGGCAGAATTTTATAAAAAAAACGCTAATTTTATTTACAAAATGTATTTTATGCTTGATGTTTTCTTGTTAACTTATAGTAAAAAATGGTGTACTACGCATTTGCTATAGGAATAGCAGTAAGGTGAAGCTTTAATTTAAGTTGTATGCCGCAACAGCTAAAGTTGCAAATGACAGCGCAACGTGTTATATTAAGGCTAGATTATATGAAAACGAGGTGTATTATGCTTACTGCTGCTGATTTTGATAAGTTGGGATTTTGGGAGGATTCTACTCCGGAAGAAAATATTACGGTTTATGGTATGGATTTTGGCACGGATTATATTATGCTGACGGATGATTTTGGCAAAACACCGCTGGACGCCAAAAAGTTTATCGTTGTTGCTGCCTATGATGAGGCTGACTGCTTTTTGTGGGGCGTAGAGCTGAAAAACTTTGCTGCGCTCAAGGAGCTGTGTGCTCAATATGCACCCGGAAGTGCAGAACTTTTTCAGGCACTGAAGGAATATAAGCTGCTGAAAAAATAAAATTGCTAATGCTGAAGGCTTGCCTTCTGACGCAAAAACTGCTGCCCTGCGTCTGTAACGCGCGGCAGCAGTTTTTAGCGTGCAGCAATTTATTCCATAGCAAAAACAGTATCAACGCTGGCTTTTATCGTAATTTCCTGCGCAGCGATGCTTGTTTCGGGGGCAGCAGCTCTGTCGGCAGCAGCCATCAGCTTCATGTTGCCATAGGAGCGCTCCATGCCGCCGCTGTAGGTGCTGATGTTGGCGCTCAGCAGCTTGCCTAGTGTGCGGCCGCCGGCATTGGCGACAACGGCAGCCTGCTGGCGTGCGTTTTCAACAGCCTGAGCCAGCAGTTTGTTGCGGTAAAGCTCTCTGTTGCTTACGCTGAAGGAAATATTATTGATTGTATCAACGCCGGCAGCACTGATTTTATCAATTACAGGACCAAGCTTGCCGATATCCTTGAGCTTGATGCGCACACTGTTGCTGGCGGTATAACCGGTGATTTTACCTTTGATATCGGTATCGGGGTAAAGTGTATAGCTTGTTGTTGTGATATCATTACCCAAAATATTGCAGCCAAGCAGATTATGCTTAACGCTATCCATTTTGGCGGCAGATGCACTTGTTGCTTCGGCAGCGGTACGTCCCTTGCCGTTGACATCAAAGCTGATAACGGCAGTATCCGGTGCTACCTCGATAGTTGCGTTGGCGCTGACGCTGATGCTTGGTGTATCAGGCTGCGCAGCCATAGCATTGGCACTGCCGATAAGCAGCAGGCAGACGGTAAGCAGAGCACAAAGCATTTGTTTTATCTTAGTCATAATATAACCTCCTGACTGTTATTAAATCAGCTTAATTATAGCACATAAATACAAGTTAAACCTGAAAGACACAGAAAAAACACGAACAGACAGGAGCAGGACAGTGATAAATAAAATGAAGCAGTTGCTTAACTTACTTACTTTTAATACTTACTGCCGTCAAAGCATTTTCTTAATGGTACAAATGTGCTATAATAAAAAACGCAAGAAGAAGCAGGAGGTGCGCTTTATTTATGAAGAAAAAAGAGCGTGACAGGCTGCAGGTAGAATATATCTGTCCTGATTGCGGCAAACATTTGGCTTGGGCGCTGCCTACCGCTGTAATACAATGTCCGTGCGGACAGTGGGTGGATAATAACAATCGTTTAAAAGATAAGAGTGAGGTTTATCTGCCTTTAGACAGTGAGCAGACTGTACTTTTTTAATGGGGGTAAGAAACATGGCAACAATTTGGCAACAGGCTGAAGAATTAAAAGATGAAATGGTCGAACGCCGCAGAGATTTGCACAGACATCCGGAAACAGGCTGGACGGAATTCCGTACGGCAAGCATGATTATCGGTGAGCTGAAAAAGCTTGGCTATGATGTTAAATTTGGCGCTGACGTTATTGACGAAAAATCTATGATGGGTGTGCCGAGCGAGGCAGAGCTGGCTGATTATATGCAAAGAGCAATCAACGAAGGTGCGGATCCGGAGCTGGTAAAGAAGATGGCAGGCGGCAAGACCGGTATCGTGGCAACTCTTAAAACAGATAAAC
Source organism: Phascolarctobacterium succinatutens CAG:287 (assembly GCF_000434895.1). Lineage (GTDB taxonomy): Bacteria > Bacillota > Negativicutes > Acidaminococcales > Acidaminococcaceae > Phascolarctobacterium_A > Phascolarctobacterium_A succinatutens_A. The sequence goes on along the minus strand of NZ_FR892788.1, from coordinate 45,124 downwards.
CGGGTAAAACAGTTGCCTTCCGCTTTGATATGGACTGCAACGATGTAGAAGAGGAGCGCTGCGACGAGCATCGACCGGCAAAGGAAGGCTTTGCTTCCGAACATAAAAAGGCTATGCACGCCTGCGGTCATGACGGTCACGTAACCATCGGCCTGTCGGCAGCAAAGCTGCTTGCTGCTAATAAAGCACGTTTGGCAGGCACCGTTAAATTGATTTTCCAACCTGCGGAGGAAGGCGTACGCGGGGCCTTCGCTATGATGAACGCTGGTGTAGTTGATGATGTGGATTATCTGTTCGGCGGTCACATCGGCTTTAAGGCTACTACTGACAACTGCCTGGTAACGATGACTGACGGCTTTTTGGCAACTACGAAGCTCGATGCAGAATTTACTGGTGTATCTGCCCATGCAGGCGCAGCACCGGAGCAGGGCAAAAACGCTTTGCTGGCAGCAGCACAGGCTGCAATTTCCCTGAATACTATTCCCCGTCACAGCAAGGGCTCCAGCCGTATTAATGTAGGTGTGCTCAACGCCGGCACCGGCCGCAACGTAGTGCCTGATATCGCTGCTATTAAGCTGGAAACACGCGGTGCTACTACCGAAATTGATGAATACATGGTTACGGAAGCTAAACGCATTCTTAATGCCTGCGCCGCTATGTATGATGTTAAGGTAAAAATCACTATGGCCGGTGCTGCACCTGCCTGCTTTGCAGACAAGGAGCTGGGCCACGAGGTAGCAGAGCTTATTGAAGAAAAATGTCATTATGACGAGGTTGTGGAATATGTAGATATGGGCGGCAGCGAGGATTGCGGTTACTTCATGGAGCGCGTGCAGCAGCATGGCGGCCGTGCCCTGTACATGATGTATGGTACCAAGATTGCGGCAGGTCATCACAACAGTCACTTCGATTTCAATGAGGATTGCCTGTGGAAGGCTGCTGCTACTATTACGGAAATCGCTGTACATTTCAGCAACAAGTAAATAATTAATCAAAACTGCCATGATTTTGCCATAATCTTATGCTATACTTATAAACATAAACAAAAGCAATATCTTGGAGGTATATATTATGAAATCACTTAAAAAAATCGCTTTAGTATTTTCCTGTATGGCGCTGTTGGGTGCCGGCAGTGCTTTCGCCGCTGATGCGGCTCAATCCTCTCCCCTGGACGAGGTGCAGGCAAATCCTGAGGTAATGCGCGCACCGGGAACCTATGTTACCCGCGGTGAAATCGTTGCTGTAGAGGATGGTATGTACGTTATTAAAGGTGAGGGCAGCAGAAACATGGTCGCTACTATTGTTGACCGTGGTACCTACATTGTGGAGGGTGATAGCGGTAAGCTGCGTCTGCCCTATGCTTTAAAGGAAGGCCAGAAGGTTACTGCCTATTATTCCGCAACTATGACTCGCAGCATGCCGCCGCAAAGCCATGCTCTGGCGATTGTTATCGAAGACAGCGAAGAGCCTGCAAGCTTTTTTGAGGTAGCACAGGCAAGCCTTGCTAAGGATGGAAGTTATGTAACCGTACTTAATACCAATAATGACGTTATTGCGACGATTGATGCAAATGCGTGCGCAGACTTCGCTAAGATTAAAAAAGGTGATAAGCTGCTGGTTTGGAGCAGCATGATGACCATGAGCTTGCCGGCGCAGACTCACGCTGAGAAGGTAGTAGTACTTCCGTAAGGACGCGCGATAAAGCACCATATAAATAAAAAAATATGATTTTGATTTGTAAAGAGGGTTAGTTAAAAATGAAGATTTTTATGGATACTGCTAATGTAGAGGAGATTGCTAAATTTGTCGATTGGGGCGTTGTGTATGGTGTTACAACCAACCCGAGCCTGATTGCCAAAAGCGGCCGTACACAGGCTGAGGTTATCCCGGAAATTGCCAAACTGGTTGCCGGTCCCGTCAGTGCTGAGGTTATCAGCACCGAATGTGACGGTATGGTGGAGGAAGCACGCAAGCTGGTAAAGATTGCGGATAACATCGTTATCAAAATCCCCTGCATTCCGGAAGGCATGAAGGCAGTAAAAATTCTGAGCGCAGAAGGCATTAAAACTAATGTAACGCTGGTATTCAGCATGGCTCAGGCTTTGCTGGCCGCACGCGCAGGTGCCAGCTATGTCAGCCCGTTTATCGGCCGTTTGGATGATATCGGTGAAGACGGCGTACAGCTGGTAGAAAATATTGTCAAAGCCTTTAAGCTGTATGGCATTACTACCGAGGTAATTGCTGCCAGCATCCGTAATTTGGAGCACGTAGAAAAGGTTATGCTGACCGGTTGTCAGATTGCAACTATTCCTACTAAGGTGCTGGAGCAGATGATTATTCATCCGCTGACAGATAAAGGTCTGGCGCAGTTTATGGCTGATTATCAAAACAGCCTGAAGTAAAAATTTTAGAATATTGTTACTGAGTCCGCAGCCTTAATTATAGGGAATGATTTTGGCTGCGGAAAGTTTTTTTGTGTGTTGGAGGGAGTGATTTGATGAATTTAAAAAAGGCCTTGCAGGCTTTTCTTGTTACTATATCCTGTGGCATGCTGAACGTGGCAGGCGCACAGCAGCGACCGGTGTTTATTCCTGAGGATTATGTTACAGAGCAGGCGCAGGCGGATTTTGTCGCCAACGGTCCGAAGCTGCTTTTTAGCGACAGTCCGGAAACTGTTTATCGTAACGGTATACTTTATCGTGATAAGGTTGAGGGGGATGTACGTTTATTCCTGCATCATGTCAATGGTGTTGCCGCTAAGAAAAAGCTGGCGGTAATGCTGAAGAATACGGATAATCTGCGCCCGGTGCATTACAAGGTAACACGCAGCGGCGCAGCCGGCTTTGCTTATGATTATATGCGTGACGGCAAAAACTCTCAAAAGGAATATTTTGATGACAGCAACCAAAAGCCGCAGGAGGGCAAGCTGGGCTTTGGCGGTAGCCGCGAGCTGCTCAGCGGACACGGAATTATTCTGCCGACGGATAAGCTGTACACGGCAACTGTTGACCTGCACTTTGACAAGCCTGTTGAGGTGAGTGTGCTGATGTGTGAAACGAAGAGTGATTTGGAGCTGTTTAACGAGGCTGCCGCAATTCAGCCGATGGACGAGCATCCGCTACGCGGTACATTTGAGGCTGCAGATTGGAACTATACGCTGAAAAAGCCTGTCAATGCGCCGGAAAAGCCGCTGATGCTGGAGCTGGCAACCTCGCAGGAGGGCTATGCTAAGGGCGTTGACGTAACCACCGGACTGCCTGCGGAAAACTATGGCAACTACGGTGTTATCTACAAGGTAAACTTTACTGTAGCCGGCAAAAAGCCGATAAGCTTTATTTTAAACCCCATCGGCGGTCCTTTTGCGGGCTACGGCGTACTGGAAAACAAAACTAAGGGAGAACGTCAGCTGGTGGCATTGCCGGAGCAGACAGTATGCTTAGGCTCAAAGATAGAGGAGGCAATTGAGCTTGCTCAGCTGAAGGCCGGCGACTACAGCTTTATCTGGTCACCTCCCGGTGCATCTAATCTGCCGGTGCAGCTGATTTGGGAGAAAACTGAATAAATAATGAGATAGGTTAACTAATGCTGTCGGACACAGTTTCGACAGTATTTTTTTATATCTTGAATCAAGCGTTAATGAGAAGCATTTTCTATTCTTTGTTATATTTTTCCTATTGAGTAATTTTAGAATTAAGAATGAATTAATTATCTGCTAGACAACAGCAAAAAAAGTATAAATTTATTTGTGATTATTTTGTAGATTGGTGCTAAAAATACTTGACAATTTTGACGGAGGGTGTATAATTCTAAATGAGAATTATTTTTGATAAAGGATGATGAAAATGGCTAAAAGAAACACTATTCAAAGACAACTTGTTATCGCGGCTGTACGTTTTTTAGCAGATCACCCTACTGCTGAAGAAGTATATGATCGCATTACTATGGAGTATCCTGATATCAGCAAAGGTACCGTTTACCGCAACCTTAATTCTCTGGTTGAAAGCGGTTTGCTGAGCAAGGTTTCCGTTCCGAGCGGTGCCGATCGTTTTGATCATATCCTCGCAAGACATTACCACATCAAATGCACTGAATGCGGTAAGTTCATGAACGTAGAAAACTTTGATTATATTCCGGATATGGATGAAAAGGTAGCTGCTGTAACCGGCTACAAAATGAATCACCATGATATTGTTTTCAGCGGTATCTGCCCCGAATGCCAAAAGGAAATGGCAGAGCACCCTGTAAGCGAAGAAGTTTTGGGTGATGACCAAAACTGATATTAAGGCTATATAAGCTTTAGCTTAGGAAGGCTGTTACGTCGTTTTCAAGAGGAGGAATTGAAAATGGATTTAAAAGGCAGCAAGACTGAAAAAAATCTGCAGACCGCTTTTGCCGGCGAATCTCAGGCTCACACTAAGTACCAATATTATGCAAGTGCAGCCAAAAAAGAAGGCTACAACCAGATTGGCGCTATTTTTACCGAAACTGCCGGTAATGAAAAAGAGCATGCCAAATTATGGTTCAAGGCACTGCATGGCGGCGCTGTTCCCAAGACTATTGAAAATCTGAAGGATGCAGCTGCAGGCGAAAACTATGAGTGGACCGAAATGTATGCCGAATTTGCCAAGGTTGCCAAAGAGGAAGGCTTTGATAAAATTGCATTCCTGTTTGAAGAAGTAGGCAAGATTGAAAAAGAGCATGAGGAAAGATATCGTGCGCTTTTGGCAAACATCGAGAATGACCGTGTTTTCCAGCGTGAAGAGAAAAAGGTTTGGATCTGCACTAACTGCGGTAAGATTGTTATCGCTGAAAAGGCTCCGGAAAAATGTCCGGTATGCGACCATCCTCAGGGCTATTTCGAGCTGAAGGTAACCAACTATTAATTTGCTGAAGCAGAATTAATTATAGAAGCTTTAATGGGGATTTCTGCGACAGAACGCAAAACAAAATAGCAGTATAAGAGGCAAACAGCAAGGCGTAAGTCTGCTGTCTGCCTCTTTTTTGCGTAAAGCAAAAAAGCTGCCGCATTTGCGGCAGCCGGGCTGCGCTCTTTTCAGTAGAAAAGCAGCTGAGTTTTGTAGACGGCGCTGACGCCGGCGTTCAGGGCGAAAAGACAGCCAAGCGAAAGCGCTATGAGCAGAGCGGCTTCCTTGCTGTTTAACGGCTGCTGCTGGTGCATGGCGCGGCGGATTGCCTTGCCGCATAAAACGACCAGCATGCCCAAAAGAAATAAAGAGAAAAATATATTCAGCATTATAATGGCTCCTTTTGTTATAAGCTGTTTACAAGCAGATAAATATTTATAGGTTTAGTATACCACATTTTTCGTGAAATATGGTATACTATTATAGATATATTCAGCAAAATATAGCAGATTTAGATTCTGCCTAAGTTCCGAAAAGAGAAGGGTGATAAGTATGGAAACAAGAGTAGCTGTTATCTCTCTTATTGTAACGCAGCCTGAGGCTGTAGAAGAGCTTAACGCAATTTTACACACCTACAGCAGTTATATTATCGGCCGCATGGGCCTGCCATATCGCCAGAAGGATGTTAATATTATCTGCGTTGCCGTTGATGCGCCGCAGGATATTATCAGCGCTATGAGCGGTAAGCTGGGACTGCTTGCCGGTGTGAATGCCAAAACTGCTTATTCCAACGTAGCTGCCAAGGAATAGACTGCTGAATATCAACTATCTGACGGGAAAGATACTACTGACCTGTAAGGAGGAGACAAAATGTATAATGCAAAATCAATGAAGGCCGAAGAATTTATCTGTCATGAGGAAATCCTCGACACACTTGCTTATGCTGAGGCCAACAAAAACAACAAGGAGCTGCTGGAGCAGATTATCGCCAAAGCCAAGCTGCGCAAGGGCTTGAGCCATCGTGAGGCTAGCGTGCTGCTCGCCTGTGAGGATGAAAAGCTGGTGCAGGAGATGTTTGCTCTGGCTGAGCAGATTAAAAAGGACTTTTACGGCAACCGTATAGTGCTGTTTGCTCCGCTGTATTTATCCAATTATTGTATCAATCACTGTGTATACTGTCCTTACCATGCAACCAACAAGCATATCGGACGCAAAAAGCTGACGCAGGACGAAGTACGTGCCGAGGTTATCGCACTGCAGGATATGGGCCATAAGCGCTTGGCGCTGGAGGCCGGCGAGGATCCGGTAAACAATCCGATTGAGTACATTCTGGACTGCATCAAGACTATCTATTCTATTAAGCATAAAAACGGCGCTATCCGCCGCGTAAACGTAAACATTGCGGCTACTACTGTAGAAAATTACCGCAAACTGAAGGAAGCAGGCATTGGTACTTATATCCTCTTCCAGGAAACATACCATAAGGAAAGCTATGAGAACCTGCACCCGCGTGGACCGAAGCACAATTACGCTTACCATACGGAGGCGATGGACAGAGCCATGGAGGGCGGCATTGATGATGTAGGCTTGGGTGTACTGTTCGGTTTGGAGCGTTACCGCTACGAACTGGCCGGCCTTTTGATGCATGCCGAGCATCTGGAGGCAGTACACGGCGTAGGTCCGCATACCATCAGCGTACCGCGTATCAAACGCGCCGATGATATCGACCCGGGCGTTTTTGACAACGGTATTGATGATGCAACCTTCTGCAAGATTATTGCGATTATCCGCATTGCTGTTCCTTATACAGGCATGATTATTTCTACGCGCGAAAATCAGGCTGTGCGTGAAAAGGCACTGCATCTTGGTATTTCTCAGATCAGTGGCGGCTCGCGTACTTCCGTAGGCGGTTACACCGAGGATGTACGCCCGACCGATACCGAGCAGTTTGACGTTTCTGACCAACGTTCTTTGGATGAAGTAATCGAATGGCTGATGGAATTAGGCTTTCTGCCTTCGTTCTGTACTGCCTGCTACCGTGCCGGACGCACCGGCGACAGATTTATGGAGCTGTGCAAGTCTAAGCAGATTCAAAACTGCTGCCATCCTAATGCGCTGCTGACGCTGAAGGAATATCTGGAGGATTATGCTTCCCCGGCAACGAAGGCTTTGGGCGAAAAACTGGTGCAGGCCGAGTTGCCGAACATTCCGCAGGAAAAGGTGCGTGAGGTTTGCGTAGAGCGTCTGCAAAAAATTGCTCAGGGTGAAAGAGATTTCCGTTTCTAAAATAAAAAAAGACAAGCCTGCGGGTGCAGGCTCCGGTCGTAAACAGTAAAATAACCGCTGCAGAGCTTCTGCAGCGGTTTTGTGCTTTAGTAGCCTTATTCGTTCATCAGGTGCAGGTATTCAAAGAGCTTGAAGGCAAGGCTCATAATAATAGCAACAACAGTTGCCAGCACCATGCCCTGTACGGAAAATGCACCGAAGGAGAGCTTCGCACCGGAAAGGCCGATAATCATAATAACAGAGGTCATTACGAGGTTGGAGGATTTGCTGTAATCTACCTGACGTTCAACCAGTACGCGGATGCCGCTGGCAGCGATTACGCCGAACAGCAGGATGCAGATGCCGCCCATAACAGGAACGGGGATACTGTGAATCAGCTCGCTGAGCTTACCGCAGAAGGAAAGGATGATTGCCATGACAGCAGCGCCGCCGATAACCCAGGTGCTGTAAACCTTGGTGATTGCCATAACGCCGATGTTTTCACCGTAGGTAGTGTTCGGAGTTGCGCCGGCAAAGCCGCTGATAACATTAGAAAGGCCGTCAGCAAACAGGGAACGAGAGAGGCCTGGATCCTTAATCAGGTCGCGGTCTACAATGTTGCCCGTTACTACGAGATGGCCGATATGCTCAGCCAGTACAACGAGTGCTGCCGGAGCAATAATCATAATAGCGTTGATATCGAAAACCGGAGCGTAGAAATGCGGTACCTGGAACCATGGAGCGTCGATTACCGGCTGGAAGTTGACGATACCCATGATAGCTGCAAAAACATAACCGCATACAACGCCGAAGAGAATCGGGATGATGCTCATGAAGCCGCGGAAGGCAACAGAGCCGATAACGCCGACCGCCAATGTGAACATAGAAATAGCCACGTTGACCATGTCAATTTTATCGCCGGTCAAACCTGCCATGTTAGCTGCAACAGGTGCCAGCTCCAGGCCGATAACAGCGATGATTGCGCCCATTGCTGCCGGCGGGAAGATAACATCAATCCATTTGGTGCCTACGCAGTGAATAATCAGCGAGAAGAGCATGAACAGCAGACCGAAAACGATAAAGCCGGACTGTGCATGGTTATAGGCAGAGGTGGATATAATCAGCAGTACAGGAGAGATAAAGGCAAAGCTGGAGCCGAGATAGGAAGGAATTTTGCCCTTGGTGATGAAGATGTAGAGCAGGGTACCCAGGCCGTTCATGAACAGGCAGGTGGTAGGGTTGACCTTGAATAAAAAGGGAACCAACACGGTAGAGCCGAACATGGCGAACAGATGCTGGATACTTAACGGAATATTAAGTAGTAATGGCGGACGTTCTTCAACTTGAATAACTTTGCGTTCCAAAATAAATAACCTCTTTTCTTAAATTTTGCTATGATAATTTTACGTGGATTTTACATTAATTGCAAGGAGTTTTTAGCAAAAGTGTAAAAAACTTTCCATAATCTCGGATTTACAGATGAAGTGCTGCTCTTGTGTGATGCTTAAGAAGCAAGTATAATAAAGCTGTCATCTTTATTATATATTTTTTGTTGCTATTTCAGAATGAAGGGGGAATAAAAATGTTACAGGTAAATCATGAACGTGTAGCTAAACTTTTACAAGGCCTGGCTGCTTTTACGGACAGTGAAGAGGGCGTTACCCGTCTTGCCTACAGTCCGCTGGATAAAAAAGCTCAGAGCTGGCTGTTGGAGCAGGTGCAGGATTTGCATTTGCAAATACGCACCGATGCTGTGGGTAATGTTTTTTTGCGTCGTGAGGGCAAACAGTCGCAGCTGACGCCGGTGGCCACTGGCTCGCATTTGGACACTGTTATCCACGGTGGTGCCTATGACGGCATGTGCGGTGTCGTAGGTGCCCTGGAGGCGCTGTACATGCTGCAGGACGAGGAGCTTGAGCGCAGCATTGAGGTTATCATCTTCCGCGCGGAGGAATCGAGTCGCTTCGGCTTTGCAACCATGGGCAGCAAGCTGCTGACAGGCAGCGCAGTGCCGGAGCAGCTGAATAAGGGAGCCAAGAAGGGCGATATCAGCTTTATCGAGGCCTTGCGTGAATGGGGCTGCAATCCTGACGCTTATCGTGATGCCGTAATTGCTCCCGGCAGCTATAAGTGCTTTGCGGAGCTGCATATCGAGCAGGGCAAGGTGCTGGAGCAGACGCAGCATCAGCTTGGTATCGTGCATAATATTGCGGCACCGACACGCTTTAAGATTCATATTAAAGGCGTGGCAGACCACAGCGGTGCAACGCCGATGGGCATGCGCCGTGACGCGCTCGTCAGTGCTGCTAAGCTTATTTTGGCGGTGAACGAGGCTGCGGAAACAGAAAAAGCCAACGGTAGTGTCGGTACCGTTGGCGTGGTGGATGTAGAGCCCGGTTCGATTAACGTTGTGCCGGGAGCAGTTACGCTGTGGGTTGATGTGCGTGGCGTTGATGAAGCCAGCATTGAGCGCGTACTGCAAAGCATCCGCGAGCAGGCCGAAAACGTTGCTGTCTGCGACGGCGTCGGCGTGCAGCTGGAAATGCTGACAGCAGACAGCCCGGTGGCGCTGGATAAGGCCTTGGCCGCACAGAGCGAAGCGATATGTGCGGAAAAGGGCTTCAGCTTTTTGCATATGAATAGTGGCGCCGGTCATGATGCTATGCATATGACGAAAATCTGTCCCACGACAATGCTGTTTATTCCCTGTCGCGCAGGAATCAGCCATAATCCGGCAGAGTATGCTTCAACTGAGGATATCTGTCGCGGCATTGAGGTGCTGGCGGAGGTTTTGCGTCGGGAGGCAAATTGACAATAGCGCAAAAACTGCTATAATAATTATAGAGATAGCCGATTGTGGTAGGTCGGCTGTCCCTGCAAAGTTTGAGTTTGAAGGAAGCCGCCTCTACACTAGGCGGTTTTTTTCATACCTTTATTTAGAGCGATGTGATAAAATCAAAACTACGAGAGTTGCAAAGCCTATCATAAGCTGAAGTGCTTCGAAAACAGTCATAGCATCACCCCACTTTCCAGCAGGAAACCGATGTCGGCTATCTCTATGCGAAAGTTATATCATTTTATGAAATTTAAAGCAAATATATTTTTACACTCCTGTACCGTCAAAGCAGGGGATGAAATCTTTGCAGGCTGCATCACCCTCCTGCACAAAGCCGTCTTCGATAGTGCTTTGCAACAGATAGCTTTCCAGCTCCTTGTATTCCTCATCCGTAACCTTGCGGTTGATTTCGGGATATTTGTTGGCGCGGCCGCAGGGAACGTATTGGTGCATCAGGCTGAACATTACCTGCCCCGGCTTGAAGTTGGCAGCAACCCAATCGATAATTCTCTTGGTGTTGTCCGGCATTCCGGGCATAATCAGATGACGGATGATGACACCTTTCGTCATGATACCGTTATCGTCAATATGGTAGTCGCCTACCTGATTATACATTTCCTTAATAGCTTCGGTAGCAATGCGGAAGTAATAAGGAGCGTTGCTGTATTTGATAGCAGCCATATCGTCGCTGTATTTTAAATCCGGCAGATAAATCTGCACCTTGCCTTTAAGACGGCGCAGTGTATCCTGCGTTTCAAAGCCGCTGGTGTTATAGACAACAGGCACCGGCAGCGGCTCGTCCAGACTTTGCAGTACTGCCTCGGTAAAATGGGTGGGCGTAACGAGATTGATATTGTGCGCACCCTGGGCAATAAGCTCGTGATAGATTTCCTTTAGGCGTTCAATGGTAATTTCCTTGCCGAAGCCCTTGCAGCTTATGTCATAGTTCTGGCAGAAAACACAGTGCAGATTACAGCCGGAAAAGAAAACGGTACCGCTGCCTTTAGTGCCGCTGATGATGGGCTCTTCCCACATATGCAGGCCGGCGCGGGCGACAATCGGAGCGAGGCCGACGCCGCAACTGCCAAAGCAGCCGGTAGTATCAGACATATTTGCCGGGCGGTCTACACCGCAGCGATGCGGACATACATAACAGAGAGTCATATTATTTCCTCCTTTGAAAAGAGCTTGCCGTACCTTTTCGATATATGTATAGACAAGAATTCTTGGTTCTCCCTTGGGGGAACTGTCGAGCGATAGCGAGACTAAAGGGGGCAACACTCTAATTCATCATACATTTATTTTACCACAATCGCCCGCTATTGACAAAAACAACGAGGCATCTTATAATTTTAGTATTAGGTCATATAACTGACGGAAGTGGGTTACCACAGGGGAGTATGACCGGTAGCACGCCGACCGTCTGGGCAAAGATTTTTTCTTGTGCCAGTGTGTCGGTTTTTTTGTTTGTCTAAGTGACTGGCACTATACAAAAGAGGAGGAGTTATAGTGAAAGAATTAGCATTAAAATATGGCTGCAATCCTAATCAGGGCAGCGCACGTATTTACATGAACAATGGCAGCGAGCTGCCGATTGAGGTACTGAACGGCCGTCCGGGTTATATCAATTTTCTCGATGCTTTCAACAGCTGGCAGCTGGTAAAAGAACTGAAGGAAGCAACCGGTCTGCCGGCAGCAGCATCCTTTAAGCACGTAAGCCCTGCAGGTGCTGCAGTAGGCCTGCCGCTGAGCGATACTCTGAAGAAAATTTATTATGTAGACGACCTGGAGCTTTCTCCGCTGGCAAATGCTTATGCACGTGCTCGTGGCGCTGACCGTATGAGCTCCTATGGCGACTTTGTTGCTTTGTCTGATGTTTGCGACGTGCAGACCGCTAAAATGCTGGCACGCGAGGTTTCCGACGGTGTTATCGCACCCGGTTATACCGAAGAAGCTCTTACTGTTCTGAAGGGCAAACGCAAAGGCACCTACAATATTATTAAAATTGATGAAAACTACAAGCCGGAGCTGCTGGAGCACAAGCAGGTATTCGGTATTACCTTCGAGCAGGAGCGCAACGAAGCTAAAATTACCGCTGACCTGCTGCAAAACCGCCCGACTGTGAATAAAGAAATTCCGGAGGGCGCAGCACGCGACCTGCTGATTTCCTTAATTGTTTTGAAATATACTCAGTCCAACTCCGTTTGCTACGTAAAAGACGGTCAGGCTATTGGCATCGGCGCCGGCCAGCAATCCCGTGTACATTGCACCCGTCTTGCAGGCGGTAAGGCTGACATCTGGTGGCTGCGTCAAAATCAGAAGGTATTGGCTCTGCCGTTTAAGGACAGCATCCGTCGTCCCGACCGCGACAACACCATCGACGTTTACATCTCCGATGATTATGAGGATGTACTGGCTGACGGCGTATGGGAAAACTTCTTCACTGAAAAACCGGAACCGCTGACTCGCGAAGAGAAAAAGGCTTGGGTTGCTCAGCTGAAGGACGTTGCTCTTGGGAGTGACGCATTCTTCCCGTTCGGCGATAACATTGAGCGTGCGCATCGCAGCGGCGTTCAATATATTGCACAGGCAGGCGGCTCTATCCGTGATGATAATGTTATCGAAACCTGCGATAAGTACGGTATTGCAATGGCATTCACCGGCCTGCGCCTGTTCCATCACTAAGATAGCTTAATAATGAGCTTGCGTCCCACTCGTTTGACGGGTGGGACGTTTTTACGATTAGGATTTTAAAAATCAGAATAAATGTATAGGTTTTAGGGTAACTGTATACTTCGATTCTATTTATATTGTTGTATAGTATAGCATAATAATAAAGTCCGCATTTCTGCGGACTTTATTTATAGTTTCCTGTATTTATCTGAATCTTCTTGTGACATTATATAAAATTTGTTGAGCATTTCTTTGTCAGTGTGTATTTTTTCTAAAGCTTCTGCAATCATAAAATATGTTTCTCCGTTTGTACCGGGAACTACAGCTTGTACTGTATAACTTTTTGGAATAACAGCTAATACATTTCCGTTGCCATCATAACTTGTAGCACTAAGAAGTCGAGCAGTGTGACATTGCAAGTCGAATTCATAAAATAGTACTATTCTAGTATCGGATGAATACTTATTTATCATAAACCAGATTCTGCCAAATGTGTGCTCTGCGTGTCTGTAATCTGAATCTAAGCTTTTGCCAAATTCAAAGGTATACAAGTCCATCCACGTATCTTCTTGTGTTTTGTTACCGGATACATAAGCCCAGCGATTATCTTCTGGTACCTGTATCTTGGCAAATGCTGTTGAAACAAGTGTCAATAGTAATATTAAAATTAAAATGATTTTTTTCATTTAAATACACCCCCGATATATAATACATTCTACATTGTTAGTTAAAATACCTCTATTTGAGGTGTTTTACATGCATAAGAAATTTATAGTGATTATCAATTTTTTTTGCAAATAATTCTGTTTTGTTCTACCACCCAATCATAAACACTCAAAAAAACTCATTACTTTATTGCAAATTACGTAAATTGCATGTATGATTGATTACAGGCAATCTTTTACAAAAGCGTAAAGTAAAATGCCTATATCATAATTAAAATTAACTCCATTCCTATGAGGTGATAATATGCTTCTTAAAGAAATGAATTTCCGCGACATCGTGGATAAATATCTTTACATAGACGCAGTCGGCATGACGCAGAACCTTGGCAGCATTTTTGAAGTAACAGAAGATGCTACCGGTGTGCTTTGCTATGGTTATATAGATGCGCAGGCAGGCATTACCTTTGAAATACTCTGTTGTGCTGTACACGATGCAGCTAAAAAGACGCTGAAGTTGTTGCATGGCAATGATGAGCAATTAGCGAAGATAAGATTATCCGAGCTGCTTGAAGCGCAGGCAGCTGTGCTGCCGAGCGAAATGCCTCGCCTGAGCGAGTTCCAAAGCAAGGTGGCAATGGTGCAAAAGGCTTATAAGGCAGACGAAGCGACAGAAGCGATGCGCCAGCTTACCTCATTAGATCCTGCAAGACTTGTGACGCATCCCGATATCGTAACTGTTTATCTGGTGCGCGGCGATGAGGCGGAAGCGGCTTATGTGCTGCTTAAGGAAGTACGCGAGGTAAATATCATAGGCACACTGCTTTCCGAGCCTCAAGCGGCGACTGGTCTGCACAAGGGCGATGAAATAAGCTTTTTCCTGGTGCGTAACGAAAAGGGAATTATGTGCATGAAGGTGTTGGATAAATAAGCAAAAGAAAGGACATAGACGCTGAGCTAAGCTCGGCAAGGTGATTTTTTGAGTTCTGTAAAAAGAGATAGGTATATAGACGGCAAGCTGCTGCTGGCTTATCCGGACGATTATACTGTTTTAGATATTGAAACTACCGGGCTGAATCCTCAAAATGATTATATAACGGAAATATCGGCCATAAAATACCGCAATAATCGCAGAGTAGATGAATTTTCCAGTTTAGTTAAGCCGGAATTGTCTATCCCGTATTATATTACACGGCTCACCGGTATCAATGACGCCATGGTTGCGGATGCTCCATCAATCGACGAGGTAATTTTGTCCTTTAAGGATTTTCTGGCTGATGATATTATTGCAGGCTATAATGTAGCCTTTGATTTGAGCTTTATTGCGGAAAATCTGGCAGGCTATTATGCCAAAAGATTAGCCAATGATTATGTTGATGTTATGAAGCTGGCGCAGAATGAATTACCGTTTTTAGGCAGGTATAAGCAGACTGCGGTCGCCGAATATTTTAATATTGCTATAGCAGGCGCGCACAGGGCACTTGTTGACTGCGGCATTTGCAACGGCTGTTACCAAAAGCTGAAGGAGCTGGCGGTGGCGGATTATCATCTGCCGCCGCAGCAAAGAGAGCTGGTAATAGTACCGTCTTTCAGGCGCTTAAGACCGTTGGCAGATAAAAATATAGTTCTGCTTGGCTCTTTTGACGGTCTTTATCTTAAAAACCTTCGGGAGATACTGACTGCGCTCGGTGCAAGCGTTGCTTATCATGTTACAGCAGCTTCTGATATGGTTATTGTCGGCACGGCGGATGCTTCCGTGTGTGACAGTGCTGATTTGCAGCGTGCTGTCAGCATGAAAAACGCGGGCAAGAATATCTATATTCTTAAAGAAGATGTGTTTTGCCAATCGGTGCTGGCCAAAGGCTGGCTGCGGGTTGGTGGATAGAATGATTAATTGTATCTTACTTTCTTAAAGGCGCATTTCGTTATTGTATAATGTATAATTGTTGTATATCTATATAATTCAACAGATGATTATTGTATAATACGTATATAAATCCGGAAAGCTTACTGACAGCAGCGAAAGACATGGCAGCTGCCACTGATTTAAAAAAATAAAAATATTGGTGCGAGCAATGATATGCTATGTTTTTGTTTTATGCAGTAAGCATTGTACCGGATAAATTTTTCATCTGAGGGGAATAAAATGGTAGATTTAGAAAAAAATTGTCGTGTAGCTGTAGTGCAGTGTGCGCCCATAATGTTTGATAAGGATGCAACACTGGCCAAATGTATTGATCTGATTAAGCAGGCAGGTGCCGGCGGAGCACAGCTTATCGTGCTGCCGGAGTTGATTATTCCCTGCTATCCTTACGGCATGACCTTTGGCTTTACCGTAGGCAGCAGGCAAGATGAAGGTCGAGCTGATTGGAAGCGCTACTATGATGGCTCAATCGTAGTGCCAGGCGCAGAAACTGATGCGCTCGGACAAGCGGCGCGCGAGGTAAATGCTTATGTAAGCGTTGGTATCTCGGAGCGTGATGCTGTAAGCGGTACGCTTTATAACAGCAACATTATTTTTGCTCCTGACGGCAGCATTGCTGCCCTGCACCGCAAGCTTAAGCCTACAGGTGCTGAGCGCTTTGTTTGGGGTGATGCGGATAAAGCTTATTTCCCTGTGGTTGCTTCACCATGGGGACCACTTGGTAATTTGATTTGTTGGGAATCTTACATGCCCTTGGCACGTGTGGCTTTATATCAAAAAGGCGTCACGATTTTGATTTCCTGCAATACAAATGATAATCCTGAGTGGCAGGCTACTATTCAGCATATTGCGCTCGAAGGACGCTGCTATTACATTAACTGCGATCAGTTCTTCACTAAAGATATGTATCCTGCTGATTTGCATGCGCAGGAGGAAATCGCTAAGCTGCCTGAGCTTGTCTGTCGTGGCGGAAGCTGTGTGATTGATCCTTATGGACATTATGTTACGGAGCCTGTCTGGGATAAGGAAGCAATTATTTATGCGGATTTGGATATAGACAAGGTGCCTGCCAGCCGTATGGAATTTGACGCCTGTGGTCATTATTCACGACCGGATGTTTTGCAGCTGCATGTTACAGAGTAAAGCTGTGGTGTAAAAACCTATATTTTTATCAAAAGAACAAAAAACGCTTACGCCCCACGCATCGCGTGGGATGTAAGCGTCTAATTTTTTTCTTATTCTACAAAATTTTTAGGAGAAATTACCTCGCCGTTATCAAAAGCAATATAGGTGACCTGAATTTTTACGGTTTCTTTGGTAATATCCAGATTCATCAGCTTTTTGTCATCCGGCAGCATGGAATTCAGCTTTTTGCTGGTGGTGAGCTCCACTGCCTGTCCGGGGGCAATGCTGCCCTGATAATGCTCCGGATAGGAATAAAGCTGCTCGCCCTTTTCATTGAGCACCGTTACATCGTAATACATACGGTTGATAGCAACGTTACTCATGTTTTTGGCCATGATGGTAGCGGTAAGCGTAGCTTTTTCCTCGCTGCCGATTTTGTTGCTGTCCTTGTTCAGCGTCAGGCGCTCGCTGGTTGCCTGCAGTGCTTTGTTCAGGCGATCCATAACAGGCTTGTTCAGCAGGGCTTGTTTAGCACGTTTAGCTGCATCCAGCTGAACGATAAAGTCTGCCAGATTGCTGACTTTCTTAATCTGCCAATCACCTTTATCATTTTGCTGCATCAGCAGCTCGGCAATAAAATCCTTATCCAGCTCATTGTTGTGCAGCACCAGGGTTGCTTTTGCTGTCTCGCCCTCATGCTTGCTGAGCTTCAGATCTTTGACAGTAAGGTTTTGAATGGGGATGTGGCGTTCCAGGTTACGCTTCATAGCATCAGGTACGGGATCGACCGTCTGCTTAGGAGTATTGTCGGGCTTAGCGGCAATTTTGTCCAGAGCTTCCTGCGTCATCAGGTCTACAACCGAAGGCTTCAGCATATGCAGAATGCCGAGTGCGAACGGGTTGGAGAAAACATTATCATTGTTGATTTTGCTTTCTGCCTTGATGATGTCCTCGAAAGCGTTGTCCATAACAGAGGGAACATCAACATATCGTGAAAATTTTGCACTGTCATGCTGCTGCAGTGCAACGCGCGCTTCGTTCAAGGCATAAGCCGGTGTACGGATAAAATAAAGAAAATAAAAGGCTGCGCCTGCGAGGGCAGCGAGCAGAATAAATACAACAAACCATTTCTTTTTGCTTTGCATGATTTTGACCTTCCTAAACTATATTAAAAGGCAATCGGAAAAATTCTTTGCCTGCATATATTGTAATCATCTTAAGGGCAGATTTCAATACCTACTACTAAAATATTTTATAAATTATTCCCTACTTCTTTCCGGGGGAAATGTTGCGGGAAGTGAGTGTAATTGGTTATAATATAATGATAGACTGATTTTACACGGAGGTATTTACATGAGTGATAAAAATAAAACCTACTGTCTGATAAATTACGGCTGCCAAATGAATGAATCCGATACGGAGCATTATGCAGGACAGCTGCAGGAGCTGGGCTATGCGCCTAATCCTGATTTTCATACCGCAGATATAATTATTGTCAACACCTGCTGCGTGCGCGAAAGTGCGGAAAAGAAAATTGCCGGCAAAATTGGCGAATTAAAGGCTGTAAAGCGTGCCAATCCGGATGTAGTTATCTGTGTTGCAGGCTGTATGGCACAGAAAGACGGCGAAAAGCTGCGCAAGAAGCATCCGCAGGTAGATTTGCTGCTGGGTACTGCTTACGTTAACGATTTCAAGCGTTTGCTGCTGGAATTTCTGGCAGAGCGCAAGGCTGCGGTTTATACCGATCTGACTATTCATCAAAGTGAGTTTGAAGGTCATATGGTACGACAAAGCTCCTTTGCTGCCTGGATTCCTATTATGTATGGCTGCAATAATTTCTGCACCTACTGCATCGTGCCGTATGTACGCGGACGCGAGCGCAGCCGCAGCATCGATAATATTGTTGCCGAGATTGAGGCAGCAGTTAAAGATGGCTACAAGGAATTTACTCTGCTGGGACAAAACGTTAATTCCTATGGCAAGGATTTTGGCGACAAGGACGCTTTCGCTAAGCTGCTGCGCCGTGTGGATATTATTCCCGGCGTTGAGCGTATTCATTATATGACCAGCCACCCGCGTGATATGAGCGAGGAGGTTATCAAGGCTGTTGCAGAATGTGAGCACATCTGCGAAAACTTCCATCTGCCGTTCCAGGCAGGCAGCTCGGAAATTCTTCGCCGCATGAACCGCGGTTACACGAAGGAAAAATATCTTGAGCTGGTGAAGATGGTACGCAAGTATGTGCCGGACGCAACGATTACTACAGATATTATTGTAGGCTTCCCCGGTGAAACCGAAGAGGATTTTGAAGAAACTTTGGATGTCGTGCGTCAGGTTGGCTTTACCTCCGCTTATACCTTCATCTATTCCAAGCGCAGCGGTACACCTGCTGCCAAAATGGAAAACCAGGTGCCGCTGGCAGTGAAGAAGGAACGTTTGAACCGTTTGATGGCGCTGCAGAACGAAAACAGCCTGAAGTGCCATGAAAAGCTTGTAGGTCAGACTGTGGAAGTGTTGGCAGAAGGTCCCAGCAAGCAGAAAACAGTCTGGAACGGTCGTACACGCACAGGAGTTCTGGTGCTGTGGCCGATTGAAGATAAGCAATACGAGGTAGGACAGAAGGTTAATGTGCAGATTGAAGCTGCGCAGACCTGGCTGGTGAAAGGTAAGGCGGTTGATTAATGGCTGCTGCAAATGTTACGCCCATGGTACAACAATATATGGCGGTAAAGCAGGAGCATCAGAATGAGCTGCTCTTCTTCCGTCTGGGCGATTTTTATGAAATGTTTTTTGATGATGCTATCACAGCATCGCGTGAGCTTAATTTAACACTGACCAAGCGCTCCAACGGCATGGAGCATATGCCGATGTGCGGTGTGCCTTATCATTCTGTGGACGGCTATATCGCCAAGCTGATAAAAAAAGGCTATCGCATCGCCATTTGCGAGCAGGTGGAGGATCCCAAGCTAGCCAAAGGTATTGTCGAGCGCAAGGTTATTAAAATTATCACTCCGGGAACGGCGCTGAACGAACAGCTTTTAGAGGATAAGCACAATCGCTATCTGGTATTTTTACAGCAGGCGCAGGCAAAGGGAATGTGCCTGGCGGCGGCTGATGTAACTACGGGCGAGTGCGAATGGTTTCTTGACCAAACTTCGGAAAGCTTTTTGAATATCACCGAGCAGCTTTACAGACTGCAGCCTGCAGAGCTTGTTGTTCATTTTACTTCGGAGGAAATGAGTGAGAAGCTGCAGGAATGGCTGGCAGCAAGATTACCGGAATGCGTTGTTACGCATTATGACGAGAGTACGCCGGAGGCTGATTATTTTACGCAACACTTTGCCGGCAGTGAGGTGCCGGATGAGGTGCATAGTACGGTTGAGCTTTTGCTGCGCTATCTGCATGGAACAGTAATGGCCGATTTGAGCCATATTAACCGTTTGGTGCGAATTGAACGCAACAGCTTTATGAATCTTGATGTGACCGCTATCCGTAACTTGGAGCTGGTTCGCAATATGACGGATGGCTCGAAGCGCGGTACGCTTTTGCAGGTGCTTGATTTTACAAATACCTCGATGGGTGCGCGCCGTCTGCGCAGCTGGATTGAAAGCCCGCTGCTGGATGTGGGCCGCATTTATGAACGTCAGGAGGCGGTAGCCGAGCTGGCGGCAGCAGCAGAGCTGCGCGAAGCGATTGTGGCGCAGCTGAAGGCGGTGGCAGATCTGGAGCGCATTGTCAGCCGTGTTGAGGTAGGCAGTGCCAATGCCAGGGATTTGGTAGCTCTGCGCAATTCCCTGAGCGTGCTTCCGGGCCTGAAGGGCATTCTGGAAGGCTGTAGCAGCGGACTGCTGCGCAAGCTGTGGAAGGGCCTGCATCTGCATGAGGAGCTGGCTGCAAGATTGCAGCAGGCGATTGTCGATGAGCCGCCGTTTTCTGTCCGCGAGGGCGGCATGATTCGCACCGGTTATAATCAGGAGTTGGATGAGCTGCAGCTGATTGCTGCCGACAACAAAACCTGGATGCAGAACTTTGAGCAGAAAATCAAAGAGGAAACCGGCATTAAAACCATGAAGGTTGGTTTCAATAAGGTTTTCGGCTATTATATCGAGGTAAGCAAGGGACAGAGCAGCAGCGTGCCTCCGTACTTTGTGCGTAAGCAGACGCTGGTAAACGCGGAGCGCTATATTGTTCCCGAGCTTAAGGAGTTCGAGAATAAGATTCTCGGTGCTAAGGAAAAAATTGAGCAGCTGGAATATTATCTGTTTGATGAGCTGCGTACATTGATTCGCGGCAAAATCAAGGAGATTCAGGAAACTGCCCGCGCCGTTAGCTATATTGATGTGCTGACAGGCTTGGCAGAGGCTGCCTATAAATATAATTATGTAAGACCTGAGCTGAATAATAACGGCGAAATCAAGATTGTTGACGGACGCCATCCCGTAGTAGAGCGCTTGCTGGAAAAGGAGATTTTTGTTCCGAACAATACCAATCTGAATAATACCGATGAACGCATGATAATTATTACCGGTCCGAATATGGCAGGCAAATCAACCTACATGCGTCAGGTGGCGCTGCTGGTGCTGATGACGCAAATCGGCAGCTTTATTCCTGCGCGTCAGGCTAGCGTTTGCCCGGTAGATAAGATTTTTACGCGTGTAGGCGCCAGTGATGACCTGGCAACAGGCCAGAGCACCTTTATGGTGGAGATGAACGAGGTAGCGCAGATTTTAAAATATGCTACGAAAAACAGTCTGATTATACTTGACGAGGTGGGCCGCGGTACCAGTACCTTTGACGGCATGAGTATTGCTCACGCAGTTATGGAATATATCCATGACCGCATCAAGGCAAAGACGCTGTTTGCTACGCATTATCATCAGCTGATTGCCTTGGAAAATGTGCTGAGCGGTGTGAAGAACTATTCTGTTGCCGTTAAGGAAAGAGGCAAGGATATTATCTTCCTGCGCCGTATTGTGCCCGGAGGCACCGACCGCAGCTACGGCGTGCATGTTGCACGCCTTGCGGGCCTTCCGAAGAAGGTGCTGGAGCGTTCGGAGGAGCTGCTTAAGGAATATGATAATGATAACGGCCGTGTACAGCAGCCTGCAGCTGCTGCAGCGCCGCAGGATAATATGATGGGCTCGCTGTTTGGCAGCTCTATTGCCAATGAGCTTTTGAAGCTCGATGTTATGAGCATGACACCGATTGAGGCGATGAGCGCCTTGTATAAATTGCAGGATGAAGCAAGAAAGGAGCTGGGTAAATAATGGCAGAAGAGCATGCCGTCCGTTTGTTGGATACGAATACCGCCAACCAGATTGCTGCCGGCGAGGTTGTAGAAAAGCCTGCGTCCGTAGTAAAGGAATTGGTTGAGAACGCACTGGATGCCGGTGCGGATAAAATTGAAGTAACGATTTTTGCCGGCGGTACGGAATATATCAGAGTAACTGATAATGGCTGCGGCATGAGTGAGGCTGATGCCAAAATGGCTGTGCTGCGCCATGCCACAAGCAAGCTTACGAAGGCTGAGGATTTGCTGAGTCTGAATACCTTGGGCTTTCGCGGTGAAGCCTTGCCCAGTATCGCCTCTGTTTCTAACTTTACGCTGCTTACCCGTCCGGAGAGCGAGGAATTCGCTACCTCTGTGCATATCGACGGCGGTGAAAATACGGAGGTTACGGCAAGCGGCGGCAGTACGGGTACTACCGTAATTGTAGAGAATCTGTTCTTCAACGTGCCTGCACGCCGTAAATTCCTGAAAACCGTGAGCACCGAGGGCCGTTATATCAGCGAGCTTTTGACAAGGCTGGCGCTCTCGCGTCCTGATGTGCGTTTTAAGCTGGTGAACAATGATAAAGAGGTGCTCAGTACTCCCGGTGACGGTGATTTGGAGCATGCGATTAAAGCACTGTATGGCAAGAATGTTGCCGAAAACCTTTTGGAGGTATCGCTGAACGATCCTAAGGTAAGAGTTAGCGGCTTTATCGGCAAGCCTACGCTGCTGAAGGGAACGCGCCAGTGGCAGACGTTCTTTGTCAACGGACGCTGCATCGGCAGCAAGATGCTTTCAAAGGCTATGGACCATGCTTACCAGTCGCAGATTCCCAAAAGCGGCTTTCCCTTTGCTGTCATCAATTTAACAGTTGATACAGCCAGCGTTGATGTTAATGTGCATCCGCAGAAGAGTGAAATCAAATTCAGTGATGACAGTCTGATTTATAAGGCTATGTATAAGGCGCTGACCGATGCACTGACGAAGCCGATGAGCGCCCAAAAGACGCAGGTAACGCTGCTGCCTGATTCAGAGCTGAATGTGTTTGTGAAGCCGCAGCCGCAAGCTGCATGTGCGCCGGTTACACCTGCACCGCAGCCTAAGCCGGCGTATCAGCCTGTGTTCAAAGGCGGCGCGGAGCAGATTTTCAAAACGCCGGAGCGTAATGAGGAGCAGCCTGCAGCAGAAGAGCTGTTGGGAAATGAGCAGCAGCCTGTGCCTGCCGTAAAAAAAGAGCAGGCAGAGCAGCAGGCTATGTGGCAGCCGTTTGATGATTTCAACAAAACATCTGCAACCGTTTCCTATACCAAGGGCTATCAGGAGCCTGTGCTGGAGGTGCATGAGGCGCGCAGTGAATTTGCCAAACCGCAGCCGACGGAGGCTGCACCTGTGCCCAACAGGGAAACTATTGCTTTTACAGATACCGACAGCGGTATGGATACTATCTGGCCGATTGGTCAGGTTGATAAAACCTTTATTATTGCTCAAAGTGAAAATACGCTTTATCTGATTGACCAGCATGCTGCTCATGAGCGCATTCTTTATGACAAGCTGGTGGCTTCGCATGAGCAGATTCCGTCGCAGCAGCTTTTGATGCCGTTGTATGTGGATATGGCTGCCGATGATATTGCGCTGATTGAGGAGCACCGGGATGAATTTCTGGCTTTGGGTGTGGATGCTGCCAGTGCCGGCGAAAGCCTGCTGCGCGTGAGCAGTTTGCCGGCGGATATCAAGGCTGATGCTGCTGAAGATTTTATCAATGCTATCAGCAAAATGCTGCGGGAAATGCGTAATGTCAATGGCAGCGATTTGCGGCAGGAGGTGTTGCACATGACTGCCTGCAAGGCGGCAATCAAGGCCGGACAGCTGCTGAATATGCGGCAGATGCGTCAGCTGATTATTGATTTGTGCAATACTACGCATCCGTTTACCTGCCCGCACGGCAGACCTTGCATGATTGAAATTGACAGCAATCAGCTGTATAAAATGTTTAAAAGGACGGGCTTTTGATGCTTACAGGCAGAATTGGCGTAACAACGGCCAGAAATGCGACAGGTAGCGCCGCTGCAGCTCAGGCCAGGGCCTGGGCGGAGCAGCTGGGCGCACTTTATGTGGAGCGTCCGCACAATATGGGCGTAGACGAGCTTATGGCGCAATATGAACTGGCAGCGCTTGTCGTGGGCGAAAAGGATGGTCCGCGTATTCATAGCGCCGCAGGCAGCTTTGCCTATCATCCGGGGATGGCGGTGCTGCGTCTGCAGCAACTGAAGCGTGGCGCGACGGAGCATTTGCTGACGGCGTTGGACCTGCGTCCGGGAAAAAGAGTGCTGGATGCTACGCTGGGCCTGGCGGCAGATGCCGCCATCAGCGCATATGCTGTTGGTACTGCGGGAACAGTTGTGGGGCTGGAGGCTTCACCGCTGCTGCATTTTGCCGTGAGCTATGGTTTGCAGCATTATGTGGCAGAAGATGCAGACCTGACGGCAGCACTGCGCCGGATTCAGCCGGCGCAGGCGTTGGCGGAGAATTATCTGGCGCAGTGTGCGCCGGATAGCTTTGACGTTGTTTATTTCGATCCGATGTTCCGCCATCCTGTCAACGGTGCCAAGGGCATGGAAGCATTGCGTCCGCTTTCCTACGAGGAAGCGCTGTCGGCAGAAACGCTGCAGCTGGCGCTTAAAGCAGCGCCGCGCGTAGTTATCAAGGAGCGCAGCGAATATATTTTGCGCGAGTATGGCTGCGAGGAATTTATCGGCGGAAAATATAGCAGGATTAAGTACGGAATAATAAAAAGGTGATTTATGTTGCAAAAAACCAAGGTAGTTGTTATTTTAGGAGCGACAGCAACCGGAAAAAGTCATTGCGCTATTGAGATTGCCAAGCAGTTTCAGGGTGAAATAATTTCCGGTGATTCAATGCTGGTTTATAAAAATATGAATATCGGTACTGCCAAGCCAACTGCCGAGGAGCTGGCTGCCGTACCGCATCATCTGGTGGATATTCTGCCGCCGGACGAATCCTTCAGCGTTGTGGATTTTAAGGAGCGTGCAGCTGCGCTGATTACGGAAATTAATGCGCGCGGACATCTGCCGATAATTGCCGGCGGTACAGGTCTGTACATAAAAGCGTTGCTCGAGGATTATGCCTTTAATAATGCGGATGAGGACAGCGAGCTGCGCCGCAGGCTGGAGACCGAGGCACAGGAAAAGGGCGCGCTGGCGCTGCATGCGCGCTTGCAGGAGTTGGCGCCGCAGGAGGCGCAGCGCATTCATCCCAATAATGTGCGTCGCGTTATCCGTGCACTGGAATCTGCTATGCAGGGCGAGGCTGTCAACCAATACGGTGCGCAGGAAAGTCCTTATGATGCCGTAGTTATCGGCCTGGAGATGGAGCGTCAGGCGCTGTACGAGCGCATCAACAGGCGTGTGGATTTGATGCTGGAGGCCGGCCTGGAGCAGGAGGTGCGCAGCTTGCTGGAGCGGGGAGTAGCGCCCGAGTGCCAGTCGATGCAGAGCATCGGCTATAGACAGATGGTATGGTATCTTAACGGCAGCATGGATTATGCTGCTGCCGTAGACAAGCTGAAGCAGGCAACGCGTAACTTTGCCAAGAGGCAGATTACCTGGTATAAAAAAATGCCGTATATTCACTGGTTGCATCTGGATGATGAGCCTGATTATAAACAGGCAGTGGCAGAAATTTCCGAAATACTTGTAGAAAGTGGCATTTCGGTGTAAAATATAAGTATAAAGAGGAGTGTAGGTTTTTAGGAATCTGTACTTCCGGAGATAACGAAATGAGTAGGAGGGGCTTTTAATGATTACTTCAGTAAAACCCGCAATGAATTTGCAAGACAGCTTTTTAAACCATGTTCGCAAGGAAAACCTGGGTGTTATCATCTATCTGATGAACGGTTTCCAAATCCGTGGCTTAGTAAGAGGTTTTGACAACTTTACTGTTATTATTGAAAACGAAGGCAAACAGCAGCTTGTGTACAAGCATGCTATTTCCACTATTTCCCCGGCAACTAATATTACTATTATGCAGCCTGAGAAAAAAGAATATTAATAAAGTTATGATTACAAAGAAAAACGGCGCACAAGCGTTGTTTTTCTTTTTCTGAAAGAGATTGCATCCGACAAAATTTGCAAGCGGCAAATTTGTAGGGTGGAGGCAGGTTTTTATGTTTGACTATCTGGCATTGTTCCAGGAATATCTTATGGTAGAGCTGGGCTTGTCTAAAAATACGCGGCTGGCGTATCTGCGTGATTTGCGCCTGCTGATGAAAAGCCTGCAGCTGAAAGCAGATGAAGAGCTGCTGCAGGTTTCACGCCAGCAGCTTATAGCATATCTGGTACGTTTGAAGCAGGAGGGACGTGCAGCTTCTACGGTAGCACGCAAGCTGGCTTCGATAAAAGCGTTTTACCGTTTTCTGACGGCAGAGCGTTATATCCGCCGTAATCCTGCCGAGGTGCTGGAGGCGGCGAGCAGAGGACTGCATTTGCCGAAGGTGCTGAGCGTTCAGGAGGTAGAAAGGCTTTTGGATGAGCCTAATTTGGGAACCTTGGACGGCTATCGCGACAAGACGATGCTGGAGCTGTTATATGCTACCGGCATGCGTGTGTCTGAACTGGTAAATGTGCCGGTGAAGAATGTTGATATGAAGATGCAGTATGTCATTGTTATGGGCAAAGGCTCTAAGGAGCGTATGCTGCCGTTAGGCCGTACTGCGCTGCATTATTTGGAGCATTATTTGTCTGTGGTACGCCCGCAGCTTCTGCATGGTAAGCCGGATGCGGCTGCAGAGCTTTTTGTAACCGGCTGGGGCGGACCGATGACACGGGAGCGTTTTTACGAAATAATTGTGGCCTATGGCAAGAGCGCAGGCATCAGCAAGCGCGTTACACCGCATATGCTGCGCCATTCCTTTGCTACGCATCTTTTAAATAATGGTACCGATCTGCGCATAGTACAGGAGCTTTTGGGACATGCTGATATTTCTACAACGCAAATATATACGCATCTTGATGTGGAGCGCTTGCGTGAAGTGTATGATAAGGCACATCCAAGGGCTTAAGAAGGGAGAACAGCTATGACAAGAAGAAGGAAGAAAAAATCCTCCGGCAGCAAGTATGGTGTTCTGATTTTAATAGCAATTGTGGCAGTAATTGCCATTGCCTGCGGTCTTTTCTTTGCCAACAGCCAAAGCAAAAAGGATGTGTTGGCTAAGAAGGGTGATGAGGCGCAGACTGTTAGTCTTTTGGACGAGTCCATAGAGGCGCAGCGTCTGCTGGATAATATTTTGTTGCAGAAAAATAATTGGCAGCTGATTGAAAATGACCATGGCAAAAAGGATGTAGAGGTAGAAGAATCCGGTGCTAAGGTACAGATTAACCAGCGTGAGCTGGCGGTGGGCATACCATCCAGCACCAGCTTGACCGGTGCCGGTGATTGGCTGCAGGCTAAGGTGGAGCAGGCGGGACTGGTTTATATCAGCGGTAAGCCTGCCAAATATAAAAAATGGGATGCCTATAAGGCAGAAATAGGTATTAAGGTTAAGGCCGGTGCAGGCAGTAAAAGCTTTGTAACGGATACTGTGATTTTCTTCCATAACAGTAACCTGACCAAGCAGGATAAGGATGTTAAGGATTTACCGGAGCAAAAGGCAGAAGAGGAGCAGCAGGGGACCGTCAGGCAATTCAGAGGAAAAGTAGCCATCGTTATTGATGACTGCGGTTATGATATGGCGCCGGTGCGCAAGCTGTTGAATACCGGTCTGCCGTTCAGCTATGCTATATTGCCGTATAAGCGGTACAGCAGCGATGTTCTGGAGATGGTAAAGGCTAAAGGACGTGTGCCGATGCTGCATCTGCCGATGGAGCCTATTGACCGCAGTGCGATGAGCGAGGGCGCTGCTACTATTCGTACGGATTTGTCTGCGGCGGAGAAGCTGTCCTTGACGCGGCGTGCGCTTAATAGTCTGCCGGGAGTTGTGGGTGTAAATAATCATCAGGGCTCGAAGGCGACTGCGGATAAGGATACTATGCGAGTTGTTTTGCAGGAGCTGCGTCGTCAGAGGCTGTTCTTTGTGGACAGCCGTACTAATTCTGCTTCGGTAGCGCGCACAATGGCACAGCAGGTGGGTGTTTCGACGGCTCGTAATGATATCTTTTTGGATAACAGCTCTGACGTGCAGGCGATTCGTCAGCAGATATATAAGGCTTTTGCTATGGCGGAAAGAAACGGCAGCGTTATTGCTATCTGCCATGCCAGACCGAATACGGCTAAATGTTGGGAGATGTATGCGGCGGAGTTTAAGCGGACGGGGATAACCTTTGTGCCGGTGACGGAGCTGCTGTATTAAAGTATTAGTATTGGGACTCGGCTTCTTTCATAACTGAAATAAGTCGGAAGAAAGGTTCACTTGATAACTGTGCAACTAACATATCGTTCCGCTCAGAAAAAAATTTCCCGTGCCCGTAGGGCACAACGCAAATTTCGCGTGGAACCAGGACGAAACGTGCGGCGCCGATTTTGTTTGCAAGTAACCTTTAGTTTTCGGTTGCCTTGTTTCTATGGTTCCGGACACTCATTTGCTAAAATTTTTATTCGCTGCATGATATATTAGTTGCTTGCTCTGGTGTGTTGCTCAGAAGTTGTAATTTTTAAGAAAAAAGTTTTTTCCTGTTTCTAAAACTCTAAATTACATAAACTGAATCGAGGTAAGAAAATGTCTAATTATGTAGAAGAAACAATCGGTAAATATGAAAAGTATATCAATCCTGCTCAGGCAAAGTTATTCCGCTTTATGGGCCTGGCAAGCATTGAAGGCCATGCTGAGGGTTGGACGATTACCGACAGCGAAGGTCAGGAGTTTATTGACTGCCTGGGCGGTTACGGTATGTTTGCTTTAGGTCATCGTCATCCGAAGGTTGTTGAGGCTGTGGAAAAGGAGCTGCATGCTATGCCGATGTGCGGCAAGGTGCTGTTCAACCGTCCGATGGCTGATTTGGCAGAGGCACTGGCAGAGATTACCCCCGGTGAGCTGCAGTACAGCTTTTTTGTCAACAGCGGTACCGAATCCGTTGAGGGCTGCCTGAAGGTAGCACGCCTGGCAACAAAACGCAAAAAATTCGTTGCTGCGAAGAATGCTTTTCACGGCAAAACCTTTGGCAGTTTAACTGCTACCGGACGTGATATGTACCGCGAGCCGTTTAAACCGCTGCTTGATGGCTTTACTCATGTAGAATACGGCGACGCCGCAGCTGTTGATGCTGCTGTTGATGAAGATACTGCTGCCGTTATTTTGGAGCCTGTTCAGGGCGAGGGCGGCATTATTGTTCCGCCTGCGGGTTACCTGCGCAAGGTGAAGGAAATCTGCGAGAAGAAGGGTGCTTTGCTGATTGCCGATGAAGTGCAGACCGGTATCGGCCGTACCGGCGAATGGTTCGGCGTTAATCATGACGGCGTTACTCCCGACCTGATGGCCTGCGCTAAGGCTTTGGGCGGCGGTGTAATGCCCATAGGTGCGATTATCGGTACTCCGCGTGCCTGGGCCGGTCTTATTGAAGCACCGTTCCTGCACACATCTACCTTTGGCGGCAACCAGCTGGCCTGCGCTGCCGGTGTAGCAGCTATCAAGGCTATCAAGGAAGAGGATATGCTGCGTCGCGGACGTGAGGCAGGTGCGTATCTTAAGGCTGGTCTGGAGGCTATCGCTGCAGAATATCCTTCCGTTATCAAGGAAGTACGCGGTCGCGGTATGATGATCGGCATTGAGCTGACCAAAGAGGGTGCCGGCGGTATGCTGATGAGCCTGATGATTAACCAGCACATTATTGTTGCTTATACCTTGAACAATCCTAAGGTTATCCGTATGGAGCCGCCGCTGATTATGCCTAAAGAGGTTATCGACCATGTTCTGGAGGCTTTCAGAGGCGCTGTTAAGGAAACCGCGGATGTTATTGAAGATTTATAAGAGGAGATAAGATTATGCCTTATGTAGAGAGCAAAACCACCATCAAGGGCGATGGTGCAAAAATTTATGATATTATCAAGGATATGGCTGCTTACCCTAATTTTATGCATGACCTGGTAAGCGTAGAAATCTTGGAGCGCGGTGAGAATTACACTGTTTCTCACTGGGTAAGTAATGTTGATGGACGCAAAATCGTCTGGACCGAGCGCGATACCTTCTATCCTGAGGAGCTGAAAATTACCTACGCTCAGACCGAGGGTGATTTAAAGAAAATGGAAGGCTCCTGGCTTATTACACCGCAGGCTGACGGCTGCGAGGTAACGCTAGCAGTTGATTTTGAGTTCGGTATTCCGATGATTGCCGGCCTCCTGAATCCTATTCTTAAGAAAAAAGTTCGTGAAAACAGTGAAAATATGTTAAACTCTATCAAGGCCCAAATTGAAAAATAAGTAATTACTTGTTATAATAGATATGTTGAAAATGTATTCTATTAATGCCTGTACCTGTTTACAGTGCAGGTCTTTTATGAGGAGGAAATTACTTAGATGAAAACAGCGTTTTTAATGGCGTTAATGACAGCGCTGCTGATGCTCCTGGGCGACTTCTTCGGTGGTCTGCGCGGCATGACCGTAATGCTTTTTGTAGGCGTGGCAATGAACTTCTTTGCTTATTGGAACAGCGATAAGATGGTTCTGGCACATTACGATGCACAACAGGTTGACCGCAACAGTGCGCCGGAGCTGTACGGAATAGTAGAAAAGCTGGCTAAAAAAGCCAATATTCCTATGCCGAAGGTTTATATTATCAATAGTCCGGTGCCTAACGCTTTTGCTACCGGCAGAAATCCGGAGCATGCTGCCGTTGCGGTAAATACTGCGCTGGCAGATATGCTGACCAAGGAAGAGCTGGCCGGTGTTTTAGGTCATGAGCTGAGCCACATTATGCATCGTGATATTTTGGTAAGCACTATTGCCGCTTCTATGGCAGGTGCTATTTCCACGATTGCCCAATGGGGCATGTTCTTTGGCGGCGGCCGTGATGAGAATGGCGAAAGCCGTAATCCTATCGCTTCTATTCTGGTTATGATTTTGGCGCCTCTGGCAGCTATGCTGATTCAGATGGCAGTATCCCGTTCCCGCGAATATATGGCTGATAAATCCGGCGGTGAGCTTTGCGGCAATCCGAACGCTCTGGCTGATGCATTGCTGAAGATTGAAGCTTATGCGGAGCGTCGCGTAATGCCCGGTGCTACCGAAGCAACTGCGCATATGTTTATTATCAACCCCTTTGCCGGTGTTGATGCCAAGCAGCTTTTCAGCACTCACCCCGCAACCGAGGAAAGAGTTCAGCTGCTGCGTGAGCAGGCAAGAGAAATGGGCATCCGTTAACAATTTAACTATACCTCTAAGTCACATTGGTGACTGGGTTAGTATAAAAATTTAATTAAACTTTAAGGAGAGATTCACACATGGAACAAACACTCGTACTCGTAAAACCCGATGGAGTTAAGAAAAATCTGATTGGCGATATCATCGCTCGTTTCGAACACAAAGGCCTGCAAGTTGCAGCTCTGAAACTGGTTAAAGTTACCGAAGCTCAAGCTAAATTCCACTATGCCGAGCATGAAGGCAAACCCTTCTTCGGCGAACTGGTTGACTTCATTACCTCCGCTCCGCTGGTTTGCGCTGTAATCCGCGGCGAAAACGCTATCAAAGCTGTTCGTCAACTGAACGGTGCTACCAACCCGATTGAAGCAGTTCCCGGTTCTATCCGCGGCGACTTCGCTCTGAGCATCGGTGAAAACATTGTTCACGGTTCCGACAGCCCGGAAGCTGCTGAACGCGAAATCAACAACTTCTTCGCTCCGGAAGAAATTTACTAATTAACTTTAGCCTTTCGGCAGCCATGAGCTGACTGAGAGGGGTTACACTCTCACGGAAAGGATGGTGCAGAAATGAAGAAAGCTGCTGTTTATACCAGAACCGGTGACAAAGGAACTACCGGTTTGTACACAGGAGAACGTGTTCCCAAGCAAAGCCTGCGTGTAGAAGCCTATGGTACTGTGGATGAAATTTCCTCGGCATTAGGTTTGGCACGTGCTCAGGTTACGCGTGAGGACGTACGCGAAACCATTTTCAATGTACAAAAGCTGCTCATGTCTGTGATGGCTGATATTGCCAGCCTCAACCTGCCCGAACCTTACATCAAAGAAGAACACGTTAAGCTGTTTGAAGATACAATCGACAAGTTTGATTCTCTGCTGCAGCCGCTGGGCCATTTCATTATCCCCGGAGATACTGTAGGCGCTGCCGCACTGGACATCGCACGCACTACTACCCGTCGTGCCGAGCGCTGCCTGCTGCGTCTGGCTGAAAACGAACCGGTTAACCCTAATGTTCTTGTTTGTCTGAACCGTTTGTCTGATTTGTGCTTTATCCTGGCGCGTGTAGAATGCGAAGTAAAATAAGCATTGCTGATTAAGGAATAGAAGCCTCTGCCTGTGGCCCTTGGCCGCAGACGGAGGCTTTTTGCTTTGTATGCAGTGATTTGTCACACTATTCCCTGCCACTAAGAAGAATACGTGTATACAATCGCGTGAAGTATTGTACACTATATATTGATGTGCTACAATACTATACATGGGCTTCGGGAAAAAGCCTTAAATTGTAAACGTGTTTTAAGTTTTTACTGGGGGAATTTTTTATGTTGGAGATTTTGAATTCTATTGATGGCTTCATTTGGGGCCCGCCTTTGATGATTTTGCTTATTGGCACAGGCATTTTAATGAGCGTCCGTCTTGGCCTGCTTCAGGTTATGAAGCTGCCTAAAGCCTTGCAGCTGATTTTTACCGCCCGCAGCAAGGGCGAAGGTGATGTAAGCAGCTTTCAGGCTTTGTGCACTGCTTTGGCTGCAACTGTCGGCACCGGTAATATCGTTGGTGTAGCAACGGCAATTAAGCTCGGTGGTCCCGGTGCTCTGCTGTGGATGTGGTTGGCTGCTTTCTTCGGTATGGCAACCAAATATTCCGAAGGCGTACTGGCTGTTAAGTATCGTACCTATGATGAAAACGGCAATGCCTCCGGCGGTCCGATGTACTACATTGAACAGGGCTTAGGCAAAAAATTCAAGCCGTTGGCTGTAATGTTCTCTATCTTCGGTGTTATGACTGCCTGCCTGGGCAGCGGTACCTTTACTCAGGTAAATGCAATCACCTCTATTGTTAATGTATCCTTCGGTGTTTCCGAATATGTTGTAGCAGCAGTTCTGACTGTTCTTGTAGCTGTTGTTATTATCGGCGGTCTGCAATCCATTGCTAAGGTAGCAAGTAAGATTGTTCCTTTCATGGCTGCTGTTTATGTTATCGCAACCGTTTCCGTGCTGGTATTTTATGCTGATGCTCTGCCGGCTGCAATTAAGCTGGTTATCGACGGTGCTTTCAACGGTACTGCGGCAGCAGGCGGCTTTGCCGGTGCCGGAATTATGCTGGCAATGCGCAGCGGTATCGCGCGCGGCATTTATTCCAATGAATCCGGTCTGGGCTCTGCTCCTATCGTAGCAGCTGCAGCAAAAACCAAATGGCCTGCAGAACAGGGCCTTGTTTCTATGACCGGTACCTTTATCGATACCATCATCATCTGCACCATGACCGGCCTGTCCATTATCGTCAGCGGTGCTTGGTCCGGTGACCTGAACGGTGCCGCTCTGACTGAGGCTGCTTTTGCTTCTGCTTTCCCGGCTGTTGCCAAGTATGTCCTGACCGGTGGTCTGGTACTCTTCGCTTTCACCACTATTATCGGCTGGAGCTATTACGGCGAGCGTTGCGCAGAATATCTCTTCGGCGTAAAATGCATCATGCCTTACCGTATCGGTTACATCATTCTGGTAGGTCTGGGCGTATTCCTGAAGCTGGAAATGATTTGGATTATTGCCGATATCGTTAACGGTCTGATGGCTATTCCTAACCTGATTGCTCTGCTGGGCCTGAGTGGTGTGGTTGTGGCAGAAACCAAGCTGTACTTCGAGCATTGGGAAAAGGTTCACAGCCGTCGCAAACAGCTTGCTGAGATTCGTGAAGATCTGGCAACTGAAAATAATTAATTAGTATTTACGAAAGCCATTGCGGAAATATGCAATGGCTTTTTTTCATTAAGTTTTTGTGTCATCTGTATTTTTATGTCTTTAGTGTGTTATAATATACATATCAAGATAATAGGAGAATAAAATGGTTTATGGTTTGTTAGCTTTGCTGGTGGTTCTGCTGGACCAGGCAACAAAGTATTATGTGGTAACACATTTTGCGTTAGGGGAGAGCGTGCCGGTGATTAATAATGTATTTCACTGGACGTTTATACTGAATCGTGGTGCCGCCTTCGGCATGCTGGAGGGCAGCCGCTGGCTGTTCGTACTGATTGCGGTTGCCGTAATCGGCGGTGTTTGGTTTATGCGCCGGGAGATTGCCAAAAGCGGCGTAATGGCCTGCTGGGGAACAGCGCTTTTTGCCGGCGGTGCTTTGGGTAATCTTATTGACCGCACTGCACGCGGTGTAGTAATTGACTTTTTTGATTTTCGTATCTGGCCGATATTTAATGTGGCAGATATCGCAATTTGCGTAGGAGTAGGTTTGATTATATGGAGCATATTAAAAACGGAGCTGCTGAGCAGCAACGATTAATTATAACTGAACAGGAGGCCGGACAGCGTGCCGATGTAGGCTTGGCGGCAATGCTGGAGCTTACTCGCTCTAATATGCAGAAGCTGCTGGAGGAGGGCCGTGCGGTGCGCGGCAGCAAGGTGCTGAAATCCAACTACAAGCTGCGTCTGGGTGACGAAATTGATGTCACTTTGCCTGAGCCGCAGCCTCTGGATGTACAGCCGGAAAATATTCCTCTGGATATTATTTATGAGGATGAGGATGTTGTTGTTGTCAACAAAGCGCGCGGGATGGTAGTCCACCCGGCGGCCGGCAATTTAAACGGAACGCTGGTCAATGCGCTTTTGTATCACTGCAAAAACTTATCCGGTATCAACGGCGTTATCCGCCCGGGTATCGTGCACCGTCTGGATAAGGATACCAGCGGTATTATGATTTGTGCCAAAAATGATGCGGCGCATCTTTCCCTGTCGCAGCAGATACAGGCTAAAACCGCTCAGCGTACCTACCTTGCTGTAGTACGCGGCAACATAAAGACAGACAGCGGCGTGATTGAAACGCTTATCGCCCGTGATAAAAATGACCGTAAAAAGATGGCTGTTGTCCAAGAAGGCGGACGCAACGCTGTGACAGAATACGAGGTACTGGAGCGCTTTGGCAAATATACCATTGTGCGCTGCCGCCTGCGAACGGGACGTACGCACCAAATTCGCGTACACATGGAGTATCTGGGCTATCCTTTGGTAGGTGACCCGAAATATTCTCCGATGAAAACTCCCTTCAGCATTCAGGGACAGGCGTTGCATTCGCAGACACTGGAATTTACCCACCCGCGTACGGGAGAACGCTTGAGCTTTGAAGCTCCGTTGCCGGAGGATATGCATAAGATTGTTACCCGCCTGCGCCTGGGACAGTTTAATTAGTTGAGCTCTGCCTTAGGGCAGTCTTGATAGCAGGTTAAAAAGCCTGAATAAAAATAAGAGGTGAGCCAAATGAGCAATTTTGTTAAAAAGAATGTTATTATGGATGCAGAGGCTATGCGCCGTGCAATTGTCCGTATTTCTCATGAAATTATCGAAAGAAATAAAGGCGTAGACAATGTTGTCATTGTCGGTATCCGTACCCGCGGTGTACCTATTGCGGAACGTCTGGCAGCAGCAATTAAAGATATAGAGAATGTTGAGCTGCCGGTAGGAATGCTGGATATCACTCTTTATCGTGATGACCTGTCTACTCTTGCATATAATCCGATTGTACACGGTACAGAAATTGACCTGGATCTGAACGGCAAAACCGTAATTCTTGTTGATGATGTGCTGTACACCGGTCGTACTATCCGCGCTGCTCTTGATGCGGTTATGGATATGGGCCGTCCGAAGGCTATTCAGTTGGCAGTACTTATTGACCGCGGACATCGCGAGCTGCCAATCCGTGCTGACTTTGCCGGCAAAAATGTTCCTACCTCCCATAAGGAAGCTATCAATGTATACCTGGCAGAGGAAGACGGCATTGATGAAGTAGCAATCGGTGATATCGAAGAATAATCAACAGTAGCTTGTTAATGGAACAGGAGGAGATTCTATGCAGCAGGCTGAAATGTTGCGCAATGAGGCTGTGGGCGCAACTTTGGTAAAAAAATTGAAGCTGCGTGGCTTTGATGCTTATTATTGTGCTGATAAGCAGGCCGCGCTTAAGCAGGCATTGGCGCTGATTCCGCAGCAGGATGTTGTTTCCTGGGGCGGTTCTGTAACGATTGATGAAATTGGCCTTTTGGACGCAGTTAAAGAGCGCAATAAGGTTATCGACAGAGCTGTAGCAGCAACGCCGGAAGAAAAAACAGAATTGATGCGTCAGGCACTTTTGTGTGATACATATTTAATGAGCAGCAATGCCATCAGCAACGACGGTCAGCTGGTAAATATTGACGGCAACGGTAACCGTTGTGCCGCTTTGATTTTCGGACCGAAGCAGGTGCTGGTTATTGCCGGTCTGAATAAAGTTACAGGCTCCTTGGAGGCTGCCATGGACAGAGCGCGCAATGTAGCTGCGCCGATAAATGCCAAAAGGTTTGCCGGTCTGCAAACACCTTGTTATAAAGCCGGCCTTTGCGGTGATTGCCTTTCCGCGGACTGCATCTGCTCGCAGATTGTTATAACGCGTACCAGTCGTAATAAGGGACGCATTAAAGTCATTTTAGTCGGTGAAAGCTTAGGGTTCTGATTCAAGGGGAGTTGTTTAGCGTAGGTGTTAGCAGCTCCCTTTTGCATAAGAAAGCAGGTGAAAAAATGGCTCGTACTATTATTCTGTTGTTGGATTCCTTTGGTATTGGTTACGCCCATGATGCTGATGCTTATGGCGACAAGGGCGCAGATACTTTAGGGCATATTTGTGATTGGCTGGCAAAAAATCCGCGTCACGCAGGCGAAGCGCCGAAGCCGCTGCATTTGCCGCATCTGGCTGAGCACGGACTGCAGGCAGCTGCCGAGCTGAGCCGCGGCGAAGCGTTGCCGGCAGGCTTGGGCGCCGAGCATACAATCGGTGCTTATACCTATGCGCAGGAGGTCAGCCGCGGCAAGGATACGCTGAGCGGACATTGGGAAATCAGCGGTGTGCCGGTTAAATTTGACTGGGGCTATTTCCCTGATGTGCCGAAATGCTTTCCGCAGGAGCTGGTAGACGCAATTATCAGCCAAGGCAATTTGCCGGGCGTGCTGGGCGAATGTCATGCCAGCGGTACCGAAATCATCAAGGAGCTGGGCGAGGAGCATGTAAGAAGCGGCAAGCCGATTATTTATACCTCCGCCGACAGCGTGCTGCAGATAGCGGCGCACGAGGAAGCCTTTGGTCTGGAGCGCTTGTATGATTTGTGCAAGCTGGCTTTTAAGCTGGTGCAGCCGTATAATATTGCCCGGGTAATAGCGCGTCCGTTCGTCGGCACCTGTGCTACGGATTTTACCCGCACAACCAACCGTCACGATTACGCAGTACCGGCACCGCAGCCGACATTGCTTGATAAAATGGTTGCAGCCGGCGGCAGCGTTTACTCCGTAGGCAAGATTGCCGATATTTTTGCGCATCGCGGTATTACAAAGCATTATGCGGCAGGCGGCCTGGATAAGCTGATAGATGCAACGAAGCAGGCTGTAGCCGATGCTCCAGATAATACCATTGTTTTTACTAATTTTGTTGACTTTGATTCCTCCTACGGACATCGCCGTGACATTCAGGGGTATG
The DNA here is from genome assembly GCF_000434895.1 of Phascolarctobacterium succinatutens CAG:287. Taxonomy (GTDB): domain Bacteria; phylum Bacillota; class Negativicutes; order Acidaminococcales; family Acidaminococcaceae; genus Phascolarctobacterium_A; species Phascolarctobacterium_A succinatutens_A. Next base: position 7,639 of record NZ_FR892788.1, on the reverse strand, counting down.
GTGAGGCACTGGAATATTTCGACAGCAGACTGCCGGAAATTACCGCTCTGCTGCATCAGGACGATTTGCTGCTGATGACGGCGGACCACGGCAATGACCCTAGCTGGAGCGGCACGGACCATACGCGCGAAAAAATTCCCGTACTCTTTTCGGGAGCAGGCATTGAATGTAAGCAGCTTAAGCCTATGCAGACCTTTGCCGATATAGGACAGACGATTGCCGATTATATGAAAATAGAACCAACCCTTACCGGAACTAAAGCGGACTTGTTTTGAAAGAGGTGGACAATATGAGCAAACATTACGCAGCACCTGAGGAGATTTTATACCATGTAGGTTTTTCGGCACAGCAGCTGCAGGGCGCAACTGTTGCCGTGCTTCCCGGTGACCCCGGACGTGTAGAGCCTTTAGCGAAGGCCTTGGGCAGTGATGCAAGCTTTATTGCCAGCCATCGCGAATATACCAGCTGGCTGACTAAAATCAGCGATACTCCGGTACTTGTCTGCTCTACGGGTATGGGCGGTCCTTCCGTAGCAATTTGTCTGGAAGAGCTGGCGCGTATGGGCATCAAAAAGCTCATCCGCTTCGGTACGACGGGAACAATTCAGGAAAAGGTTAATCTCGGTGATATTATTATTGATAAGGCTGCCGTTCGCCTTGACGGCACCTCGCAGCATTATGCGCCGTTGGAGTTCCCGGCAGTTGCCAGCTTTGAGGTTACAACCGCACTGGTACTGGCAGCCAAGAACGCCGGTGCTCCCTATCATTTGGGCATTGCAGCCTCCAGCGACACTTTTTGGCCGGGGCAGGAGCGTTACGACAGCTTCACCGGCTATGTACCGCGCCGGTTCCGCGGGACGATGCAGGAATGGCAGGCGTTGGGCGTGCTGAACTATGAAATGGAAACCTCCGCTTTGTTCGTGACCTCGCAGGCGTTAGGCTTAGAGGCCGGCGCTGTCTGCGGCGTTGTAGTTAAGCGCACGCAAAGCGAAAGCGTGGCGCCACCCGACGTTTATCAGCGTGCCTTCGGCTATATGGTGCAGGTGACACGCGGAGCTGCCGAGCTGCTGCTGGCGGAGGCAGCTGAGTAAGAGGCAGGTGATTCTTATGAAAAATATTAAATGGCTGCTGCAGGTCTGCTTTTTGGCAGTATTTGCGTTCTTGTTTACAGCTGTTTTGCCGCAGACGGCGCGGGCAGATTTTGCGGAGCGTCCTGTGGGCTTTGTGGTAATCGACCAGGATGGCGGTGTGGACGGCGCTGTTTATAAGGAGTGGCGGCAGATGGTCAAGCTGGGCTATCGCTTTCCAGATTATCAAATCATAGATGGCGGCGAGGCACAGAAGCTGGTGAGCCAGGCTGTGCGTGATGGTGTGAAGCTGGATGCAGCATCTTTAGCCGCTTTGGCGGAAAAAAGCAAAATGGATGTGCTGGTTGTTGCACGCATCTATGAAATGGATGAAAGCCTCGTCAGCGGCTGGGGATTCCGCTTTGATCACGATACCTATGTGCGTGTTGTAGCGGATGCAGACCTTTTTGTATATAAAAAGGATGGCAATAAGCTGCTGAAGAAACGCGTGCGTGAAAGCGGGCTGCGTGAAATGGGTAATTATGAAAAGCCGGCGGAAACAATAAAATGGCAGCTTTCTAAGCTGGTAAATACTATGGAAAATAAGCCGATTATCGGCAGTTAAACAGAAATTATGAAAAAACAGTTAGCTTGTTCACCTTAGTTTAAGGCGAAAGGTTGTAAAATAATACTGTAGGCAGAAATTAATAGCTGCCTGATGCGAAAAAATTGAGGTGAAAAAATGCATATTTTAGTCACAGGCGGAGCTGGTTACATCGGCTCGCATACTGTCATTGAACTGCTTAAAGCTGGTCACAGTGTTGTAGTAGTAGATAATCTTGTTAATTCCAGCAGGCTGGCACTGCAGCGTGTAGAAAAAATCACTGGTCAGCAAATCCCTTTTTATGAAACTGATATCAGGGATCGTGCCGGCCTGCAAAAAGTTTTTGATGAGCATAGCTTTGACTGCTGTATTCATTTCGCCGGTTTGAAAGCAGTGGGCGAATCGGTACAGAAGCCATTGGAGTATTATGAGAACAATATTTCCGGTACTCTGGTACTGCTGGACGTAATGCGTAAAGCAGGCTGTAAGAATATTATTTTCAGCTCTTCGGCTACTGTTTACGGTAATCCTGCTGTAGTGCCTATTCCGGAAACCTGTCCTAAAGGGCAGTGCACTAATCCTTATGGCCAGACAAAGTCGATGCTGGAGCAAATACTTTGTGATATGTATGTAGCTGATCAGGAGTGGAATGTGGTTCTGCTGCGTTACTTTAACCCTATCGGTGCGCACAGCTCCGGTCTGATTGGCGAAAATCCCAATGGCATTCCCAATAACCTGATGCCGTATATTACTCAGGTAGCTGTTGGCAAGCTGGAGCGCCTGCATGTTTTTGGTAATGATTATCCCACTCCTGATGGTACTGGCGTGCGTGACTTTATTCATGTAGTGGATTTGGCTAAAGGTCATGTGAAAGCTTTGCAGGCAATAGATGACAAATGCGGCGTAGAGGTGTATAATCTTGGTACAGGTATTGGCTATTCAGTGCTGGATTTAGTCAAAGCATTTGAAAAGGCTACTGGAATTAAGATACCTTATGTAATTGACCAACGTCGTGCAGGGGATATTGCCACCTGCTATTCAGATCCGTCAAAGGCGTGGGAAAAGCTTGGCTGGAAGGCAGAGCTGGGTATTGAGGACATGTGCCGCGATTCCTGGAACTGGCAGAAGAACAACCCTAATGGCTTTGAAGCATAAGGCAAAAAGAAAAAAATAGTAGAAAAAGAGGAAAAGTATTTATGTGTGGTATTGTTGGATTTTGTGGAAATAAGCAGGCAGCGCCTATTCTGTTAGATGGTCTGTCTAAGCTTGAATATCGTGGTTACGATTCTGCCGGCCTCGCAGTGCGCGATGGCAGTGCACAGGTGCAGATTGTTAAGGCTAAGGGCCGTCTGAAGGAGCTTTATGCCAAAACTAATGGCGGACAAAGCCTCATTGGTACCTGTGGTATCGGTCATACCAGATGGGCAACCCATGGCGAGCCTTCTGAAACTAATGCGCATCCGCATGCCAGTGCAGATGGCAATGTAGTTGCTGTCCACAACGGTATTATCGAAAACTATCAGGAGCTGAAGGAAAAGCTGCTGCACAATGGCTATACCTTCTATTCTCAGACTGATACCGAGGTTGCCGTTAAGCTGATTGACTACTACTATAAAAAATATGAGCATACTCCGACTGATGCTCTGAGCCATGCTATGATCCGTATGCGCGGCTCCTATGCTTTGGCAGTAATGTTCAAGGAATATCCCGGCGAAATTTATGTTGCCCGCAAGGACAGCCCGATGATTATCGGCGTGCAGGACGGCGAATGCTATGTTGCCAGCGACGTTCCTGCTATTTTGAAATACACCCGCAAGGTATATTACATCGGCAATCTGGAAATGGCTCGTCTGGCTAACGGCGAGGTTACCTTCTACAACGTTGATGAAGAAGTAATCGAAAAACCGTTGACCGAAATCAAATGGGATGCCGAAGCTGCCGAAAAAGCAGGCTTTGAGCATTTCATGATGAAGGAAATCCACGAGCAGCCCAAGGCAGTACGCGATACTCTGAATTCCGTACTGGTTGACGGCAAGCTGGATATGAGCGCTGTCGGCCTCAGCGACGAGGATATCAAAAAGATTGACCAGATCTGCATAGTTGCCTGCGGCAGTGCTTACCATGTAGGTGTGGCAGCGCAATATGTAATTGAGGATCTGGCACAGATTCCGGTTCGTACTGAGCTGGCTTCCGAGTTCAGATACCGCAAACCGCTGCTGAGCAAGAACGAGCTGGTTATCATTGTCAGCCAGTCCGGCGAAACTGCCGACAGCTTGGCAGCTCTGCGTCTGGCTAAAGAAAAGGGCATCAAAACTCTTGGCATCGTCAACGTAGTAGGCAGCTCTATTGCCCGCGAAGCTGATAATGTTTTCTATACTCTGGCAGGCCCGGAAATTGCCGTTGCAACTACCAAGGCTTACAGCACTCAGCTGATTGCTGCTTACTGCCTGGCAATTCAGTTTGCTATGGTTCGCGGCACTATTGACGAAGCTAAATATCTGGAGCTGATTCAGGAAATGGCACAGCTGCCGGATAAAATTCAAAAGATTATTGAGGATAAGGAACGTATCCAATGGTTTGCAGCTAAACAGGTAAACGCTAAAGATATCTTCTTTATCGGCCGTGGTCTGGATTACGCTGTTAGCCTTGAAGGCAGCCTGAAGATGAAGGAAATTTCCTACATCCACAGTGAGGCTTATGCTGCCGGCGAATTGAAGCATGGTACTATCAGCCTGATTGAGGACGGTACTCTTGTTATTGGTGTACTGACTCAAAGCGAGCTTTATGAAAAGACTGTCAGCAACATGGTTGAGTGCCGCAGTCGTGGCGCTTATTTGATGGGCCTGACTACTTATGGCAATTATAATATTGAAGATACAGCTGATTTCACAGTGTATATTCCTAAGACCGACGAGCATTTCATGACCAGTCTGGCAGTTATTCCGCTGCAGCTTATGGGTTATTATGTGAGTGTTTCCAAAGGATTAGACGTAGATAAGCCGAGAAACTTGGCTAAGAGCGTAACCGTAGAATAGTAAGAGCGGGCATAACGCACCGTATGCTTAACGAACCTTTCTAAAAGTACGCGTTCGTCAGGTTCGCATCGCCTCCGGTACATTCTCCCAACTATTGAGAAACAGAAGAATATAACGTCTAAAAATCGCAAACTCTGCAAAAAAAACCACAGCTTACATTTTATGTAGGCTGTGGTAATTTTTTTGTTGTTAATGCTGTGCTGCGGTTTGGTCGCTGACCAGCTTGAAGCCTGCTGCCGTCAGCTTGTCTTCGATTTCTTTGATTTGTGCGGCATCACGTGTTTCCAGCTCCAGTTTGAGGAAGCAGCCGGTGATGGCCATGTTGGCATCGCTGCGGTTGTGGTGTACGCCGACAACGTTGGCACCGCATTGACTGATAATCTCGCTGACTTTGAGCAGCTGGCCCGGACGGTCCTCCAGCATAATAACAAGGTTGACTCTGCGGCCACTGGTAACTTGACCGCGGGTGATAACACGCGAAAGAATATTAACGTCGATGTTACCGCCGGATACAACGCAGACGGTTTTCTTGCCCTTAATCGGCAGCTTATCGAACAGCGCTGCTGCTACCGGAGTTGCGCCTGCACCTTCGGCAATCAGCTTCTGTTTTTCAATCAGGGTTAAGATTGCGGTTGCGATTTCGTCCTCGCTGACGGTAACGATATCGTCAACATATTTGCTGATGAGCTCGTAGGTGTTTTCACCAGGAGTTTTTACAGCAATGCCGTCGGCAAAGGTGCTGACGTGCTCCAGAGTTTCGTATTTATGGTCATGGAAGGCGTTGTACATGCTGGCTGCGCCTGCTGCCTGTACGCCGTAAACCTTAACCTCCGGACGCAGGCTTTTGATAGCGAAGGCTACGCCGCTGATAAGGCCGCCGCCGCCAATCGGTACGATTACTGCTTCTACATCCGGCAGCTGGTCCAAAATTTCCAGACCGATGCTGCCCTGGCCGGCAATAACAAGTTCATCATCGTATGGATGGATAAAGGTCATGCCTGTTTCTTCCTGCAGCTGTACGGCGCGGTCATGTGCTTCGTCGTAGGCACCGGGAACAAGCTCCACCTGTGCGCCGAGGCGCTTAGTGTTCTCTACCTTCATAATCGGTGCGCCGTCCGGCATGCAGATGACGCTTTTGATGCCCATGCTGGTTGCAGCCAGTGCTACGCCCTGCGCGTGGTTGCCGGCGCTGCAGGCGATAACGCCCTTGCTTGCTTCTTCGGGTGTTAGCTGGCTGATTTTGTAGTAGGCACCGCGTACCTTGAAGCTGCCTGTTACCTGCAGGTTTTCTGTTTTCAGATACAAGTTGTTGCCTTCGCTTAAATGCGGAGCAGCTATTAAATCTGTTTTACGTGCTACGCTTTTAAGGATGAAGGCTGCATGATAAATTTTGTCTAATGAGAGCATTTTGTTACCTTCTTTTCTTTCCCTTAATAAAAATACAAAAATAGACTGTGCAAAAGCTACAATCTATTTTAGTATAAGCACTTTTAGTTTTTGCGTCAAGGGTTAACTTTCTAAGTGCGTGTTTGCCAGCATCAGCTGCAGCTTGAAGCTTTGGTTGTCAAAGCTTATATTATTACTGCCTGCGTATTTTTCGCAAATCATCCTGATGTTTTCCAGTCCGGTGCCAGGTTCCTTGTAGTCGCGCTTGGCGGAATAAAACTGGTCATTATAACGCACGATGTTACCGCTGAAGGAATTAACAACTTCTATCAACAGTGTAGAGGCTCTTTCTCTGATTTTCACATTAATATAGCAGTTGCTGCGCTGGGCTACGTCGTCTTTGGTAACTGCGGTAAAAGCGTTTTCCAAAGCATTGCCTAAAATAATGGCCAGATCAATATCGTTGATTTTGATCTTGCTGAAGCTGATATCCACGGCAAAGGGGATGCCTTTTTCCTGTGCCTGCATCTGCCAGTAGCCGATAAGGCCGTCGATGGGTTCGTTGCCATAAAGCTTTACTGTTTGCAGCGTTTCGGTATATTTAAGGATAGCACGCAGATGCTGACCAAGCTTATCAAACTGTTTTTCTTCATAAAGCTGGTTGAGCATAACCGCGAGATGCTTTTGGTCATGGCGCAGGCGGCGTGATTTCTGCCAGGTTTCGATAACAAAATCGTAGTAAGGCTTTTCGTTACGACGCAGTTCTTCCAGTGAGCTGAGCTTGACGGACATCATCTTGTTATCAATTTTTTCCTTCAGCAGCTCCATCATCATGCAAACAAAGAAGAAGAGCGGCATGATGCACAGAAAGCGGGCAAAGAAAAGATTCCAGGTGCGTGGCTCGGAAAAATTGCGGATGATTACCAGGGCAACGAAGTTAAAAGCTAAAATATAGTTGGAATAGTTGATAATCTTATTGTATTTAGTGTTGCGAAAGAGTTGCTTAAATTTTTTTACAGTAAAGTAGAACCAGGAAAAATAAGCTGATTGTTCAAGCAGGAGCACGAAGGTGGCGGTGGCATAGTAGTAGCCGGGAGTGGGCGAGAAGCGTTCGGCGAGCATAGCCAGTGTCTGCAGTACAATTTCAAAATTGCCAGAGAGCAGGATGCAAAAAAGCTGTTTACTTTTATTACCTTTTACGATGGCAAAGTAGTAGAATATGTAGAGCAGGTAAACTCCATATAATGACGGCAGCTTATCGAAATTGCGTCCGGTAAAGATGAAAATGCCCCATTCTATGAGAATAATAGCAAAAAAGCCGCATATTGCTGTTTTTTTGGATAAGCGCAGGTCTTCCAAAAAGGGATAGTAGCATAGATAAGAGCTGGGAGCAACGCGCAGGATAATATAGATAAGGATAATCAAATCTTGAATCTGCATATAACATCATTCCTTAAAAATAATATAGAAAAAGCTTCTTTAAGATAATTAAAGCAAATGTAAACTAAAATTAAAGTAAATTTTTTGGTAGATTGTATAATCAACTTG
>NZ_FR892787.1:16931-32816 GCF_000434895.1 Phascolarctobacterium succinatutens CAG:287 | reverse complement strand
GGGCTGTCGTACAAAAGTGCGGCAGCCTCCTTTTATAGGAAAGGAAAATGCCCCGCCTACCCTAAAAAAGTAAGCGGAACATTTTATTAAACTTAAACACAAAAACCGCCGTCAGAACCTGCAATCCGGCAAATTCCGACGACGGTTTATTTTATATCTCCAAAATCACTCTAAGTACAATTTTTTCAGCGCCAATTTATCCACCTTACCGCTTTCATTATGCGGCAGCTGCTCCATAAAAACAAACTGCTTGGGCAGCTCATAATCCTCTAAGGTTTGCCGCAGCAGCTTAACCAGCTCCTGCTTGCCGTACTCGCGTGCCGCCCCCACAAAAGCAATAAGCGCATCGGCATCGTCCACATGACGGCAGATTACTGCAGCCTCCTCAACGCCCTCCAGCTCGGTCAGCGCGGTGCACACCTTGACTGCAGAAACCTTGCGTCCGTTGACGCTCACAATATCATCCGTGCGCCCCAAAAAGTGCAGGCGACCTTCCGCATCCAGCTGCCCCCTGTCCTTCAGGGAAAACGGCAACGAAATTTCCTCTACATGATAAGGCGTATCAATGAAAATTTCTTCATTACAAACGTTCACCTGCACGCCCTTGAACGGACGTCCGATAAGCGTGCGGTCATCCGTCATTTCTTCGGCCTTGATGTAGGTAATGTAATTCAGCTCGCTGGCGCCGTAGTACAGCGTGATATCAGCATTGGGGAACACCTGCAGCAGCTTGTCCGCCTCCTGCCTGCCCATGCTCTGCGAGCCGCTGATGATACTGCGCACACGCAAATCAGGCTCGCGCAGAAACTTAGGCAGCAGCAGCAGCTTGGACGGAATCAGGTAGATTGCGTTCACCGCATAGCGCTGCATCAGCTGCAGCCAATGGCGCGGACGGAAGCGCTGCGTCACTGCCAGCGTACCGCCTGCCGCCAGCACGCCCATATAAATATTAAGGTTGCCGGTAAAGGCCAAGCTTCCCTGACAAAAAATTACTGTCTGCTCATCAACGCCGAAGACACGGTTCTGCTCCGGGAAAAAGTCCGCCCAGCTATGATAGCTGCGCCACAACAGCTTGCTTTTGCCGGTGCTGCCGCTGGTCATAACGCCCATGCAGGCCGCTTGCGGAATAGCCTCGCAACTGAACTGTTGCTTTTTGCTCACTTCGGTAGCAATAACCGGCACAGTTTTTGTTCCGCTGTAGGCCAAAAAGGCAATCAACTGACGGGCAATACTGCTTTCGTGGATAAAAACCGTCGGAGCGCTAAAATCCGCTTTACTGCGCAGCCTGCGCGCCTCCTGCGCCAGTCTTGCATAGGTATATTCTTCTTCATCCTCCACAAGAGCGAGCTTATCCTGTTTTTGCTGTGCTATTAAGGTCAAGTAATCCATTTGCTTCACTCCACTCTTTCCAGCAGCAGCGCCGTTCCTACGCCGCCTGCGGCAGCTACGCTTGCGGCGCCGTAGTGTCCGCCCTTCTGGCGCAGTGCTTCCAGCAGGTGCAGCGTAATTATGCCGCCGCTGGCACCATAAGGATGACCATAGGCCAACGCCCCGCCGAACACATTATATTTATCAGTGCTATGCGGAAAGCTGCGGGCAAACAGCACATCAATTACAGCGAAGGCTTCATTCAGTTCAAAGTCTGCGATATCCTGCTCCTGCAGGCCATGCTTGGCCAGCAGCTTTTGCAGCGCGGTAATTGCAGTACGCGGACTTACCAGGGGATCACCGCCGCAGGCTGTGCTGCCCAGCACCCTGGCCTGCGGCTTTAAGCCGTGCTCCTGCAGATATTTTTGCGAGCACAGCACTACAAAGGCCGCACCATCGTTAATCAGGCAGGAATTGGCCGCCGTAATAAATTCGCCACCCTCCAGCACCTTGGGCATTCTGTCGAGCAGACGCTGGCTCATGCGCGGTCTGATACCTTCATCCTTAACGGCACCGCAGACCGGCGCGATAATATTCTGCAGCAGCCCCTGCTCGCGCGCCTGCGTCGCGAGCGCATGGCTGCGCAGCACCCAGCTGTCCATTTCCTCTTTGGTAATGCCTTCGCGCTTGGCAGCAAGCTCCGCACCCTCCAGCATTACCGTTTCGCGGTGAATTCCCGGCATAAACTTGGCTACGCTGTACCAGTCGTCGCCTGCATAATCCGGGTGATTGGGATTATAGCCGCGTCTTGGCTGCGTAGAGCTGCTTTCAAAGCCACCGGCAATAATTACATCAGCCTCGCCGCTGTTAATCTTTGCTGCGGCAACAGCAATGCTTTCTAGGCCGCTGCCGCATTGCACATCTACCGTAAAGGCCGGCACCGAAATATCTACGCCTGCGGTCAATGCCATCAGGCGCGCAATATTGCCGCCGGCGCCCACACCGTTGCCAGCAATAATATAATCGGGCTCGCGCAGCTGATATTTTTCCATCACCTGCTTAAGCACCTCCGCACCCAGCACCTCCGCCGGGATATGACGATACATACCGTTGACTACGCCCACGTAGCTGCGCAGGCCACCTAAAATATATGCATTTTCCATCTTAACACCTCTATATCCGAAAAAAGCTGCCTGCCACCTGCCTTCCGGCAAATAGCTGACAGCTCTTAAATTATACCCTATTTACCTGTTGTTGGCAAAAATACGGTTAATTGGATAGGCAATTACGGCAGCAGCCAAGCATTTAACAATATCCAGCGGAATGAAGGGCAATGCGCCGGTCATAATTGCCTTATCCCAGCCCATACCTGTAATCAGCTTCAGCTGTACAACGCCGAACACATAAATCAGCGGAATACCGATAACGCAGCCAAGCAATGCATAACGCTTAAAGCTGTATTTTTCGCCTCTGAAATATGCCAGGAACACAGCAGTAAACAAAAAGCCGATGATGTAACCGCCGGTAGGACCAAACAGCTTGCCCGGTCCCGCACTGCCACCAGTAAATACCGGCACGCCTGCCAAACCTACCAAAAGATAAACCAGCATGGTCATAAAGGCCTGCTTAGCGTTCAGCACATAGCCTGTAAGATTTACAATCAAAGTCTGCAATGCAATCGGAGAAAGCGAAAAAGGCAGCGGAATAATGATATAAGCGGATACGCAGTTCATTGCTACCATCAGCGCCATTCTCGTCATTTCCGCAGTCTTGTTGACACTTGCTCCTCTATGATTCTTATTGATTTCTGTACCAGAAGTTGTCATTTCCATACACCAGCCTTACTATAATTCTTTAATCACAAAAACATTTATTGCTCCCACATAAGCAGCAAGCTGACCTTCTGTCCTGTAGATACACAGCTCGTCGTCTGCGTAAACAGGAGCAAGGAAGCTGATGCGCCAGTCCAGCTCTGTCAGCGCCAGCTCACGCTGCAGCCAGGCAGCCATGCACAGCCCCGGCACGATGGGATGCTCACCCTTATGGATGACGTTTTCGTCACCGGTATAGGCAACATAGTCTGCTATTTCCTGTGTTGTAAAGGTGTGCTTTGTCAGCAAATCGCCCTTAATCGCCTCGGGCTCCAGCGGCTTCGTGCCTAATTTATGCTTAGGCAGCACCAAAAATACCCGCAGCTCCTTAGCCAAACTGCCGTCTGCCGCAGTTCCCGCTACACGGATGATTGATTTGCGTTCCTTTGCCAGCAGCACCTGATTCGCCATAGCCTCTGCCGGCTGATGAATATGTGCCTCTGCTCCTGCCAGCACCCAGCCGCCGAAGAATTTGGCATCACTGTCCGCCAGCTTATGTGCAAGCTCTAACATTTTTGCATTTTCCTTTCATCTAAGCAGCTTATCGTTATCTGCTTCACGTGCTTTATTATAATGCAAGTGATGTAAATAGTCAACTTATTACATACTATTGGTTTACCATTACGCTAAAAGAAATGCCGCAAAGCATTTCCCCGCTCACAGAAGGAAGTAAACCGCTCCTCCTATCAGCAGCAGGCCCAGAAAATTGTAGTACAAAAAAGTTCGTACATACTTCCCTGCCTGCGAAGGATGCTCTGCAGCATAAAGTTTATAGGAAATAACGCTCGCCATCGAAGCAATCATCGTCCCCAGACCGCCGATGTTAACACCCAAAAGCAGCGCGTCTGCTTCCTTGGTCAAGCCTGCCAACAGCATAGCCGCCGGCACATTGCTGAGGAACTGGCTGGCCAGCAGTCCGGTTAAATATGTGCCTGCCGCACTGCCCATCAGCGACTGCTGCAAATAGCTTACCGCAGGACTGTGGCTGATGTTGCCGATGAATACAAAGAAACCGGCAAAGGTCACGAGCAGACTGTAATCTACCGCCAGCAGCCGTCGCCTGTCGCACAAGGCCACTACACCTGCTGTCAGCAGCAAGGCCCACAGCTTGTCGAACCAATGCAGCACAGCGCCGATGTTTAATAAAAGCAGTCCTAAAAAGAGGAACAATATTCCCTTAGGAGGCTGCTGCAGCTTAGGCAGCTCCAGCTTCAGCACGCTGTCCTTGCCATGAAATAACAACAGCAGTAAATACGCCAACGAAATTATTCCCACACCGGAAGAAACTCCACAAACAAATTTCCCCCCGCCCCAGCCATTACGGCGAAAAAGCTGCCGGCGGTATAAGCATAATGCGCGTATAAAAACAAATTCTGCGGATTACCGGGCGGCGTCAGCATACTGCCGAGATTGGCAGCCAGCGTCTGCAGAATAATAATCCGCTCCATATCCATTTTTAAGGTTTTGCCTATAACCAGCGCCAACGGCACAAAGGTCAGCAAAGCCACGTCATTCGTCACGAACATCGAGCTGACATAGGTAACTGCCAGCAGCACCAGCTCCAGCTGACGCTTACTGCGGCATTTGTTCAGCAGCTCCACCGCCAGCCAGTCCAGAAAGCGTATCTCCTTCAGCTCCGCTACCACCAGCATCAGCGAAAGCAGTATCGCCAACACGTCAAAATCTATATAGGCAAGCTGCGGCCTGCTGTAAAGGCTGCTTACGGCAGCCAAAATAACCGCTATGCACAAAACAGGCTCACGCCGCCAATAATTCTTTATTTTTTGCATCAACAAAAGGTCACTCCCAATTAGCCTGCGCCGCGCACAGTGCCAGCGCCGATACGCGCGCCGCACCTGCGTCCAGCAGCACCTGTGCCGCTTCCGCAAAGGTGCTGCCCGTAGTATAGATATCGTCACAGAGCAGTACATGTTTGCCGCGCACCTTGGTATGCGGCAGCATGGCAAAGCAGCCTGCCAGCTCCTGCTTTCTTTCTTCAGGCTTCAGCTCGTACAAGGGCTCCGTATGGCGCACCCGCTCCAGCAAAACCTCCATGCCAACGCTGCGTCCCTCCAAGAGGCCCGCAAACAGCTCCTGAGGCACGTCAAAGCCACGCTGCCTGCGTCGCTCAGGCGCAGTCGGTACGCAGGTAATAAGGTCAAACTGCTGCAGCCAGCGCATTTTGGCCGAAGGCAGAGCAAGCTCCGCTTCCTCACGCAGCAGCGGCAGCCAGCCTGCCTCACCCTCAAATTTAATTTTGTGCAGCGCATCCTTAAAAACGCCCTCATATTTATAAAGCAGCAACGCACTGTACAGAACATCCGTCGGCAACGGTGCTGCCTGTCCCGCCAGATATTCCTCACGCGGACAGCAGGGCAACTGACGCTGCAGCAGATATTCCTTGCGGCACTGCTCGCAGACATAGCCGTTATCAATATTAGTCGCACACACAGCGCAGCGTCTGGGAAAGATAAGCTCCTTCGCCACACGCCCGTAATAAGAAAAATCTCTTAACCAACGCTGCATCAGAACACCTCGCTGCTTTCCTGCAGACGCTCAGCCAGCAGGCTGTAACGCCGCTTCGTTTTGTCATTTTCCACAGCGGTACGCACCGCGTTTTTGCTGCCGACAATCAGCACCTTTTCCTTAGCTCTGGTCACAGCCGTATACAGCAGGTTGCGCTGCAGCATAATGTAATGGCTCTGCACCATGAGCAAAATAACGTAGGGATATTCGCTGCCCTGCGACTTATGCACACTCATAGCGTAGGCCAGCTGCAGCTCCTCCACCTCACCCTGAGCGTAAGTAACGTAATCTCCCTCCGGACGCTCCGGAAAGGCTACCGTAACATTTTTTCCGTCTATTTTAATTACACGGCCGATATCGCCGTTGAAAACGTCCTTTTCATAGTTATTGCGAATCTGCATAACCTTGTCACCAACACGCAGTACATTACCCGGTATGTTTACCTCAGGCTTAGCCGCAGACGGCGGATTAAGATATTTCTGCAGCAGCTTATTCAGATTCTGCACGCCGCAGGGATTCTTATGCATAGGCGTCAGCACCTGCACCCTGCGCCAGTCACCGCCGGACGTAAGCTGGGCATAGGTACGTGCTACAAATTCCGCAGCATCCTGCTCGTTGGCAAACTCCTCCAGCGCAAACTCGCTGTCGGCACCGGCAAGAAACTCCGGCATCTGCCCACGGTTAATCTTATGGGCATTGCGGACAATCGGGCTGACCTCTGCCTGACGGAAAACATTTTCCAGACGTACAACAGGCATCTTATCCGAACGTATCATATCCTTGAGCACCGAGCCTGCACCCACGGACGGCAGCTGGTCCACGTCACCGACGAAAATCAGACGGCAGCCGCCGGGAATTGCCTTAAGCAGATGATACGTCAGAGTAATATCGAGCATTGAAGCCTCGTCGATAATAATCGCTTCCGCATCCAGCGGATCGCTGTCATCCTTGCCGAAGCACAGGCCGTCACCCGTAGGCTGATATTCCAGCAGACGATGTACCGTTGCCGCAGGATGACCGGCAGAATCCGCCAGTCTGCGTGCGGCGCGTCCGGTAGGCGCGGCCAGCAGAATGCGGCAGCCAGCCTGCTCCAGCACGTTCAGAATGCCTTTGACAACAGTTGTTTTACCTGTACCGGGACCGCCGGTGAGCACAAAGACACCATGCTCCAGCGAAGCATAAATTGCCTGACGCTGCGCCTCTGCCAGAGTAATACCGGCATCACGCTCCCATTTGGCAATAACCTCATCCGCATTCACGCGCGTCACCGGCTTCGCCTGGTCGCGCAGCTTCAGCAGGCGGCGTGCGGTCTGCACCTCCGCCGTATACAGATATTCCGGATATATCAGGCGTATACCGCCCATTTCCTCCGTGCGCAGTAAATCCTGCTCCAGCAGGCTGCTGAAAACATCCTGCACCATGGAAGTGTCTACCGCCAATGCTCTTGCCGTTTCACGCACCAGCAGCTCCTCCGGCACACAGGTGTGTCCTACGCCTGCGGCCTGCGTCAGCGCATAAGCAATGCCTGCGCGCAAGCGTGCCTCGCAGTCATGCTCCATGCCCATAGCCATAGCAATTCTGTCCGCAGTTTTAAACCCGATGCCGGTAATATCCTCCGCCAGGCTGTAGGGATTTTCCTTAATGCGGGTAATCGCCGTAGCGCCGTAGGTTGCCTGCAGGCGGGCTGCGTAACCACTGCTCACGCCGTGCGCCTCCAAGAACACCATCAGCTCGCGCAGGCCTGAAAGCTGGCTGTACGATTCACCAATAGCGGCAGCCTTTTTGGCGCTGATGCCGCGCACCTGTGCCAGACGTTCGGGATAGGTACCTAAAATTTCCAGCGTATCCGTTCCGAAGGCTTCGACAATTCTTGCCGCCGTCACCGGCCCTACACCCTTCACCGCGCCGGAAGCCAGAAAGCGTTCAATGCCTGCTACCGAAGTCGGCTGCAAAACCTGCAGTGACTGTATATCAAATTGTCTGCCGAATCTCGCATGCTCAATCCAACTGCCCTCCATAGCCACATTTTCGCCCATATACGGCGCATTGCCATGATAAACAGCAGTAAAGCGTCCCTGCGCCTTGCTTTCCATACGCAGCACGCTGAACATGCCGTCATCGCTTTGAAACACTATATCATCAACTATCGCTTCCAGCTTTTCCATTTTCTCACCGCCACACAAAACAAATGTTTAACTATAGCTATTATTATAACATAGTTTTCTCAATTAGGATAGCAATTTGACTTTACAAGTATTATAATTTTCGCTATAATTGAATAAGATATGCACTATATATTGTTTCCGGCAAATCAGCGCCCTGCGCCAGAACCGGCTTTGTATTATTGTAATTATAAATATGAGGAGTTTTACACATGCAACCTAAGAAATTTACAGGAAAATTAATAGCCATAGATATGTATAACTGCGGCGTAAACGAAGTTAACGACACCGAAAAGGCAAAGATTCTGTTGCAGGAAGGCTGCGATGAATACCGAATGAACAGCCGCGAGCTGCTTGTTTGTCAGGAAGAAGGCCAAAGCGAATATTCCATCTCCGCACTTTGCAAGCAAGGCCATGTAACTCTGCATGTATATCCTAAGCTCGGTTTTATTGCAGCGGATATTTTCAGCTGCTATGACGATGCCGACCCTGCGGGCATGGCACGCTATCTGCGCAGCGCCTTTGATTGCGACAAGGCTAAAATCACCCTGCTGGACCGCGGTGATTTCGGCAGCAAATACGATATGAAGCCTAACCACCGCTCCAACATCAAGTTCATCCGCCGTACTCAGAACGTTACCAAAAACGTCGGCGCTCAACTGAAAAAAATGATGCTCAAGCCCCGTGGCATCTAAACGGGACTATAAGATAAACTTTTCCAGGGGTTGTATGAACAGCCCCTGTTTTTTCTTAAATCAAAGGAGATTTTACACATGAAATATTTAATGTGGGATGTAGACGGCACCCTCATTCTGTCCGGCGGTGCCGGCAAGGATGCCATGATTAAGGTTATCAAGGATTATTATTTTCTCGATGCCTTCGATTTCAACAAGTCCCTGGCAGGACGCACTGACTCGGATATCATCAAAAGCGTTGTTACCCGTCTGCGCGGACGCTGCAACAGCGCGGAAGCAGCAGGCCTGCTTATCCGCTACCATATGGAGCTGCCCAAGCAGCTGCCGCTGCACAAGGGACGTGTTTTGAAGAATGTCCAAAAAACGCTGGAATATTTTTGCCAGTCTGATAGCCGTTACTGCAACTGCCTGCTTACCGGCAACACCAGCACCGGCGCCCATCTCAAGCTGCAGCATTTCGGTTTGGACCAATATTTTAACCATGAACACAGCGTCTTCGGCGAAATCAGCGAAAACCGCGAAATGCTGGCTAAGGTTGCCTTCCACCGCCTGTATATGCAAAACGAGCAGGCCAAGCCCAACGAGCTTATTTTTATCGGCGATACACCTAACGACGTGCGCTGTGCCAATGCCATCGGCGCACCCTGCCTGATTATTTTGGAAGGCTCCGGCTATAAGCCTGAGGATTTTGCCGAGGTTAAGCCTTGGAAGATTATCGACTGTCTGCCGGACAATCCCAAACAGCTGGAGCTTCTGCTGGACGAAGCAGAAAACTATGCAGGAGGCCAAAATGCGTAAAAATATTTTCAAGACTTTGTTTACGCTTCTGGCTATCGGCATCAGCAGCACAGCTTTTGCCTACAGCAACAGTGATTTAAACGCGGTACTGAACGGAGCAAGCTGCCCCGGCGGCGACCTTTCCGGTGCCGATTTATCGGGAATGGATTTATCCGGCCGCGATTTTACCAACACCGATTTTACGGAAGCACGTCTGGATGCTACCAAGCTGGATAAAGCCAAGCTGCAGGATGCCTGCTTCCAGAGCGCACTGCTGCCCAACGCCAGTCTGCGCGGTGCCAATCTGGCATATGCCAACTTCCGCTATGCCAATGCCTCCGGCAGTGATTTTACCAACGCCAGCCTGCAGGGAGCATATCTTAACCGCTGCCAGCTGCGTGGCGCACATCTGCTGAACGCTAAGTTGCAGCAGATCAAAGCGCAGGAGGCTTCTATGGACGGCGTACAGGCCGACTATGCCGACTTCAGCTTTGCCAACCTGCCCTACAGCTGGCTGCGCCGTGCCAGCCTGAAAAACGCAGTTTTTCATGGCGCTAACCTGTACAGCGCCCATCTGGAGCGCAGCGACCTGACGGAAGCAGACCTGCGCAGCAGCAAGCTGGGCCACAGCAATTTGAACAACAGCAAGCTGGATAAGGCATTGCTGGATAAGGCAGTTTTGGAATACGCCGACCTGCGCGGTGCGGACATGAACTATACTCAGTTCGGCACAGCATTTATGGATAATGCAAAATTGGATAAATAAATATAACCCACTCAGCAAAAAAGCTCCGGCAACCGCCGGAGCTTTTTTTGCGCAACTAATCAGGAATAATCCTGTTTATTAATCGTCAGTCCTGAGGATAAAACCCAGAAGGAGCATAACTGAGATTAATCATAATATTTTTCACTTGTGTATAGTGGTTCAAAATCATCTTGTGAGTTTCACGGCCGATACCGGAGGTTTTGTAGCCGCCAAAGGGAGAATGCTCCGGAATCTGGTTGTAGGTGTTCACCCACATACGGCCTGTTTCCACGTTGCGTGCTACACGGATAGCCTTGTTGATATCCTTAGTCCAAACAGCGCCGCCGAGGCCGTATTCGCTGTCATTAGCCATAGCCACAACCTCGTCCTCATCGTGGAATTTGATAACTACGGCAACAGGTCCGAAGATTTCCTCCTGTGCTACACGCATATCATTGGTTACATTGGTAATCAGAGTCGGTTTCATAAAAGCACCCTTAGCCAACTCGCCCTCGGTAAAGCGTTCACCGCCGCAGGCAATAGTAGCGCCCTCCTGCTTAGCAATTTCCACATAGCTCAGGATTTTCTTAATCTGGGTTTCGTTAATCTGAGAACCCATCTGCGTATCATCATGCCACGGCAGGCCCACCTTAACCTTGTTGAAGGCTTTGACTAAGGCCGGTACGAATTTATCATAAATGGTATCCTGCACGAAGATACGGCTGCCTGCACAGCATACCTGACCTTGGTTAAAGAGAATACCAAGCTGAGCGCCGTCAATCGCCTGCTCAAAATCGCAGTCATCGAAATAAATATTGGCACTCTTACCGCCCAGCTCCAATGTTGCCGGGATGATGCGTTCTGCCGCAGCCAGGCCTACGTTGCGGCCAACCTCGGTGCTGCCGGTGAAGGCCAGCTTGGCAAAGCCCTTATGCTCCAGCATATATTGACCGGTTTTGCTGCCGGCGCCGGTAATAACATTGAAAACACCTGCAGGCAGTACGCCGTCAATCAGACGGGCAAATTCCAGAATGGAAAGGCTTGCTTCCTTAGAAGGCTTCAGCACAGTGCAGTCGCCTGCTGCCAGCACCGGCGCCAGCTTCCACGCTGCCATCAGGAACGGGAAGTTCCAAGGGATAATCTGACCAACTACGCCGATAGGCTCACGCAGGATGATGGACAGGAACTGCTCGTTAAGTACGGAAGCCTGACCTTCCTCAGCCAGAATGCAGCCAGCAAAATAACGGAAATGCTCTGCCGCCATCGGAATATCAACATTCATGGTTTCGCGAATTGGCTTGCCGTTATCCATGCTTTCTACCATTGCCAGATGCTCTTTGTTAGCATCAATAATATCAGCAATTTTATTCAGCAGAGCGGCACGCTGTGCCGGAGTAGTCTTTTTCCAGGTTTTGAAGGCTTCCCAGGCTGCTGCGGATGCTGCCTCTACATCCTCGCGGCTGCCCTGAGCGCAAACTGCCAGATGGCTGCCGTCTGCAGGGCTTTCTGCATTATAGGTTGCGCCGTCGGATGCGTTGCGCCACTGTCCGTTAATATATAAACCATATTGTGCTTGTAATTTTACTTTTTCCATAATAATGATAATCCTCCTCATTTGGCTCTTGCCCTTCACGCCGTTGTGACGGGACTTGTTTTTGCGATGTCACTATTGTATAATCAAAATGGTTCTATTAAAAGAATCAAAAAGCAAAAATATTTTAGAACCAAGGAGAAACAACACCTATGTTAACATATGACTTAGATAAACGCGGCAGCACACCGCTCTATGATTACTTATACCAATGCATCCGTCAGGATATCATCAGCGGCAGGCTGCAGGCAGGAGAACGCCTGCCCTCCAAGCGCATGCTGGCACAGCATCTGAGCGTGGGCATCATCACCGTTGCCAACGCCTACGCCCAGCTGGCGGTAGAAGGCTACATCACCTCGCGCGAAAAAAAAGGCTACTTCGTAGAGGACGTCAGCAGCTACCGCGTGCGCCGCAAAGCTGCCGCAGCAATGCTGCCGGAGGCAGCGGAGCGCGAATACTTTGCCGACTTCAAGGCCAATCGCATCAGCCTGCAAAACTTTCCGTTGGCGACCTGGACACGATTGATGCGCGAAACGCTTTCCGTACACAACGAAGAGCTGCTCAAAACTGTTCCCTACAAAGGCGTTTACGAGCTGCGCAAGGCTATTGCCGCCTACTTGGCACACAACCGCGCTATGGAGGTTGACCCATCGCAGATAATCATCGGCGCCGGTACGGAATATCTTTACGGCCGCCTGCTGCAGATGTTCGGCCACGCCTGCACCTTCGCGATTGAAGAGCCAGGCTACAAAAAATTTGCCTCCATCTCCGCCAGCTTCGGCAACCCTTGGAAATATATTCCTATTGACGACAACGGTCTGATGATTGACAAGCTGGAGGAAAGCGGTGCCGACGTAGTGCATCTTTCCCCCGCCAACCACTTCCCCACCGGCATTGTCATGCCAGTAACGCGCAGACTGGAGCTGTTTGAATGGGTTAACCGCATCCGCAAGCGCTATATCATTGAAGATGATTACGACAGCGAATTCCGTTACACCGGTCGCTTCATCCTACCGCTGTATGCGCAGGATACGCAAAGCCGTGTCATCTACATGAACACCTTCTCCAAAAGTCTGGTGCCATCGCTGCGCATCAGCTATATGGTGCTGCCGCCGCGTCTTTTGGAGCGCTATGAGCAGACCATGAGCTTTTACAGCTGCACCGTATCCAGCTTTGAGCAGTACACGCTGGCACGCTTCATTTCCGAAGGCTATTTTGAACGTCATATCAACAAAATGAAAAACTACTACCGCGAGCAGCGCCACAAAATTCTGGCAGCCATCCACTCCTCGCCGCTGGCCACTGTTTCAAAAATAATCGAACGCAACGCCGGTACACATTTTGTACTGCATATCAACACCAAACTGACGGAAGCAGAAGTGCGCAAGGCAGCACTGGCAGCAGATATGTGCCTTTCCTTCTATTCCGATTACAGTCATAACACCGAAGAAAATAACGGCTGCACGCTCGTTATCAATTACGCTGCCATCGAGGCAGATAAAATTGCCGCGGTAATAGAACGATTAAGCAGCCTGTTCCCCGAATGCAACCAGATAAGCTGAATAATTACAGACCAGATGAAATATAGTAAAAAAGCATGCACCGCTTCTTACAGCAATGCATGCTTTTTGCTTTAATTTTTACAGCTCGATTTTCTGTACGTTGGCAATAGCCTCTTTGGCTTCGGCAATAATACGCTCCATAACATCCTTGCAGGGCAGAATATCATTCAGCACGTTCAGGCTCTGACCGCACATAACAGTGCCGTTGGTAACGTCGCCTTCTACCAGACCTCTACGGTTGGTGCCTGTACCCATCGCCATCAGCTCTTCTTTGGGAGCACCAGCAATTTCGCGGGCAGTATACGCATCGGTAAAAGCGTTCGCCAGGCAGCGTACACCAAGATTACGACTGTAACCGGTTGCTACGCTGTCAGTATCGGTTGCTTTGACAATGGCTTCCTTAGCAGCAGGATTTGCTGGGCATTCCTCAGTCAGCAGGAAACGGCTGCCCATCTGCACACCTGCAGCACCCATCAGCAAAGCCGCAGCCAGCGCACGACCGTCGCTGATACCGCCTGCAACAAGCACCGGAACAGATTTAATCTGCGGCAGTACGTTTTCCATCAGCGCCATAGTAGTCTGCTTGCCGATGTGACCACCGGCCTCCATACCTTCAATAACCATAGCGTCAGCGCCTGCAGCTTCAATGCGCTTTGCCAGCTTAACATTAGGCACTACCGGAATAACCTTGATGCCTGCAGCATGAAAAGCAGGAATATGCGGTATCGGGTTGCCTGCACCCAAGGTAACAAAGGCTACCTTTTCCTCGCACAGCATGGCAATGATTTCCGCAATGTTAGGAGCCATCAGCATAACGTTAACGCCGAAGGGCTTGTCGGTCAGAGATTTTGCCTTGCGCACCTCGTCACGTGTCCATTCCACAGTGCGGCCGCCGCTGCCGATGATACCGGCACCACCGGCGTTGGAAACTGCTGCAGCCAGCACAGCGTCACTCGTCCACGCCATACCACCCTGGATAACAGGATATTTTATACCTAAGAGCTCAGTTAATTTAGTTTTCATGATAATCACCTCGCAACAATTTTACACGCCTATTATATACTATTCTCCACGCAGTAATCGTGAATTATTTTTAAACTTTACCAAGTTTGTAAAGAATGTAACTAAGATGCAGTTTTAAGGTGCAAGCTTACACTTAATTGTAGTTTTTTGTCCATAAAATTTGACATCAGGCTATAAAAATTGTAAAATTTTATGAGTACCCTGAAAGACTTCAGGATTGTTGTTTTTTATTTTTAACCGTATTGGCTGCAATAAAAAGCATTAAGGTCAAGGCGACTTGATGTATATGGTGCTTTATCAGCAGCTTGCTACGTTAATTCCACGCAGGCTGCTCAGAAAGTACCGAAGACGAAGAAGGTCGTCGATGGCGTACTCCTAGTGCGTCGAGAAAACTTGATGTATACGATGCTTTATCAGCAACTTGCTAAGTTTATTCCACGCAGGCTGTTCAGAAAGTGCCGGAGACGAAGAAGGTCGTCGATGGCGTACTCCTTGTACGTCGAGGCGGCCTGATGATGTATACGGTGCTTTATCAGCAGCCAGTACGGTAGTAGTTATTACTTAAGGGAAAGAGGTCAAAGAAACATGCGCAGTACACAAGTAAAAAAAGGTTCAACCCGCGCAGCCCATCGCTCTCTGTTCTATGCAATGGGTTATACTGAAGAAGAATTAAAGAAACCGTTAATCGGCATCTGCTGTGCCGCTAACGAAATCATTCCGGGACATATGCATCTGGATACCATCGCTAAGGCAGCCAAATACGGCGTGCTGGAAGCTGGCGGTACTCCGATTGAGTTCCCGGCTATCGGCATCTGCGATGGCATCGCCATGGGCCATGACGGTATGAAATATCCGCTGGCAAGCCGTGAGCTGGTTGCGGACAGCATCGAAGCTGTTGCTAACGGCCATGCGTTTGACGGCTTAATCCTGATTCCGAACTGTGATAAAATTGTTCCTGGTATGCTGATGGCAGCAGCTCGTCTGAACATCCCGACCGTTGTTGTCAGCGGCGGTCCGATGCTGCCTGGTCGTTACCAGGGCAAAGATATCAGCGTATCTACTGTATTTGAAGCTGCCGGCCGTTTTGAGTCCGGTCAGATTGATAAAGCAGAGCTCAGAGAAATCGAGCATTGTGCCTGCCCCGGCTGCGGCAGCTGCTCCGGTCTGTTCACTGCAAATACCATGAACTGCCTGACTGAGGTTCTTGGCATGGGCCTGCCCGGCAACGGCACTATCCCCGCTGCTTACAACGGCAAGCGTATTGCTTTGGCTAAGCATGCAGGCATGGCTGTTATGCGTCTGCTGGAGGAAAACGTTCTGCCTCGCGACATCATGACGCTCAACGCCTTCAAGAACGCTATTACTGTTGACATGGCCATCGGCGGCAGCTCCAACACCGCGCTGCATCTGCCGGCTATCGCTCACGAAGCAGGCATCGACCTGCCGCTGGAGCTGTTCGATAAAATCTCCAAGAAAACTCCGTACCTCACTAAGATGAGCCCGGGCGGCAGCCACCACATCGTTGATTTGAACGAAGCCGGCGGCATTCCCGCCGTAATGCACGA
>NZ_FR892787.1:8394-16910 GCF_000434895.1 Phascolarctobacterium succinatutens CAG:287 | reverse complement strand
GCTGTAATGCACGAGCTTGACCGTCTGAAGCTGATTAAAAAATCCTGCCAGACTGTCAGCGGCAAAACTGTCGGCCAGATTATCAAAAATGCGGAAATTCTGCGTCCTGAGGTTATTCACAGCGTAGAAAATCCGTACAACAAAACTGGCGGCATCGCTGTTCTGAAGGGCAATATCGCTCCGGAATGCAGCGTTGTCAAGGAAAGTGCGGTTGATCCTTCCATGAAGGTCTTCAGCGGTCCGGCTAAGGTTTATAATTCTGAGGACGAAGCTATTGCTGCAATTTGCGCACAAAAGGTTGTTTCCGGTGACGTTGTCGTTATCCGCTACGAAGGCCCGAAGGGCGGCCCTGGTATGCGTGAGATGCTGAACCCGACCTCCGTACTGGCAGGCATGGGCCATGACAAGGACGTTGCGCTGCTTACCGACGGCCGTTTCAGCGGTGCTACCCGCGGTGCCTGCATCGGTCACATTTCTCCGGAAGCACGCGAGGGCGGTAATATCGCATTGATTGAAAACGGCGATATCATTGAAATTGATATTCCGAACCGTACCCTGAACGTTAAGCTGAGCGACGAAGAGCTGGCTGAACGCCGTAAGAACTGGGTTTGCCCGCCGCCGAAGGTTAAGAGCGGTTACCTGGCACGCTATGCTGCTTTGGTTACCTCTGCTGCTACCGGCGCTGTGCTGAAGGTTCCCGGTCAGGACTAAAAGAATTATATAAGCTGAAAAAGCAACTCCCCATCTTTCTTACCGCAAGGTAAGACGGATGGGGAGTTTTTGCATAAGAAAAACCGTTGCGCCAAATAGCACAACGGTTGATTATTAATACTCAATTTTGCTCCAGCAGATAAATATCACTGATTTCTTTTACTGTACGCACATTATCCGGCAACGGACCGGCCTTCTGCACGCGACGGTATTCCAAGCCGCGCACGAGCAGATATTTTTTACTGCCGTCACGCAAAGCATCTGTCAAAGCACCAGTCTGCGGAATCATTTCGATACCGGGCTTGCCTGCATAATACATGAAGCCAGGGCGCAGGAACTTATCGACATAAATAGGCGTCTGCTGCTCACATTGCTCCTTATAAACACTGCTCATAGTTTTTACACTGAAGCGGTCGGCAATCACAGGCAGAACAAAAGCAAAGGCCACGCACATCGTCACCGCGCCAATCATCACGTGCAGCCAGGATGCCAGCTCGATATCGCGATAATACAGCAGAGCGAAAACTGCCGCTGCACCCAAAAGCAGTGTCAGCACGCCCAGCATCACCAGGCTGAAGTCAGCCTCCGGCAGATACTGCGCACCGACAATCCAGCCAACGCCGAGCAGGACAAACATAATACCGCTGCCTGCCGCCCAACCGTAAAAGGTAGTGTTATGACGCAGCCTGCTTTGCATTCTCGCTATATTCCAGCCGATAATTACTGCCATAGCAGGGAACAACGGCAGAATATAGGATACAAGCTTCGTTTTGCAGATTGTAAAGAACAGCAGCACGAAAATCCACCAAACGTGGAAGAACAGCAGCTTACGCATATCATCTATACGGCTTTCGCTGACGGATGCCTTCGCAGCCTGCCACAGCATACCGGTCCACGGAAATAAGCCTAAGATTATTACAGGAAAATAATACCAGAAGGTCACGCGGTCGGCATGCTCTGCCGTCGTAAAACGCGTTATATTGTGAAATCCCAGGAAGGTATTGATAAATTCCATGCCATGCACGGTATACATAGCGTAATACCAAGGCGAAGCAATGAGAAAATACAGCAGCAGACCACGGATAACATGCATGCGCAAAATCTCACGCAGCTGGCCCATAACCACCAGATACAGAAAAATTATCGCACCTGGGAAAACTATACCGATAGGACCTTTGGTAACAGTAGCCAAAGCCATGCACACATACATCAGCCAATAACGCTTATGGATAAAGCTCAGCAGTGCACCTGTCATAAAAAAGAGCAGAGTTGTATCTGTCACCGCAGCCTTGCCCATATAGAAAAATTCTACACAGCTTGTAAGAATCATCGCAGACCAAAAGCCTGCACGTTCATTAAACAGCCTTGTGATACCTACATACATCATCACAGAGGTGCCGCAGGCCATCAATGCCGCAGGCAAGCGGGCCGCAAATTCGCTGTCACCGAAAAGAAACTGAGCAACAGCAACCAGCCAATAATACATAGGCGGCTTATCATACCAGAAATTGCCAAAAATTCTCGGTGACAAAAAATCACCGGCAGCCAGCATCTCTCTTGCTGTTTCCGCATATACCGGTTCATCCGGATCCAGCAGCGGAATGCTGCCGATACCGAACATAATCATAAATAACGCAGTGCCTGCTACGATAAGCAGGCTGTTTTTTTCAATCTGATTCATCAGTTTCCATCCCTCAAAATAATTTCAAAATTCATATGCCAACTACTCATTTTTCTTACCCTCGGTAGTTTTACTTTTGAGCGATGCCATATTCAGCACATCGCTGCCAAAGGCTCTGATTGTAACTACCGCGCCCAGCATAAAGGGCAGATATTCTGCCGTAAAGCGCCAGAGAACTGCCATAATACCTTCCACACCGTTAGGCAGAATATTGGAAAACAGCACCAAGAAGCCTGCCTCCGCTACACCGCTGCCACCGGGAGTAGGCGAAAAATAAAGTATTAAATTCAGCAGCACCATGCGTCCCATTACCTGCTGCAAATCAAAATCAATATTCAGACCGGTGAAATAAGCAGGCACAGTGGCATAAATAAAGAGCAGGCTCACACCGGATTCGATAAACGCACGGAAAACCATCTTCGGATGCTTGCCCATAACTACAACGGCGTTCTTGAACTCGTTATACCAGATAAAGCAATTACGCTGCGTAGTAAACGAAAGCTTGCGGGTAAACCACATAATCGCCTTCTCGGGATAACGTGTTTGCAGCAAAGAAATTACGATTATCGGCAGTGATATAAACAGCACCGAAATAATCGTCAGCACCGATGCAGGCATCCATTTTACTATATCCTCATCGCTGTGCAGCACCACAGGCACCAGCAGTATAAGAAAGATAATGGACATGACCGTGCGCACCAAAATTACTACCGTAGATTTGGCGACAGGCACCCCGGCCTTACGCATAAACATAACCTGAGCGATAGCGCCGCCGCTGGCACCCGGCGTTACCAACGCCAAAAAGTAGTTGCTCAGAACTACATTCACTATCTGATGAAAGGTCAGCTTCTCGTCCGTCACCGAAGCCAGGGTTATCAGACGCAGGCCGTCAAAAATAAGGCCTATCGCAAGGCATGACAAAGCCAGCAGAATACAGCGAGGCTCGAACATCGTCAGGTATTCCAAGGTCCGTATATCAAATGTAAAATAAATAACCGCCGCCGAAATCAACAGGACAAAGCCAAAAAGCAGACCTAGGCGGAACAATAATTTTTTATTCATCTAGCAGACTCCAAATGAGCTTATTTTTTAGTACAAGAGCTTTAGCAGGCCGTAAAATTAACAGGCTGAATATGCTCCTGCTCCAGCAGCTTTTTATTGCCGCTGTCAAGATACGCCTGCATTTCCTCCTGCCAATGATATTGCCAGGGAAATATTTGACCCAAGGCAGCAGAATCAAGACCGGGATGAGTCATCAGCTCGCTTACGCCATCCGGAAGCTGACGCAGGATATTGCCTACCAGCTCCGCATTCAGATGACCGCCCGCCAGCATCCCGAAGAAATGCTGCGGATGCTTTAGCCCAAGGCTGTCGGCGCGCTGCGCCGCCAGCTGAGCACAAAAGCTGAGCCCGCTGCGTCCGATCATTCTGCCGATACCTGTATGAAAGCCTCCGGTAAAGGTATAGGCTTCCTTAGGTATGCGTACCCTTATAATATTATACTCATTACAGAGCTTTAATACAAGTGCATTAATTCCGGGCAGCACATGGGTATGCTGATGACTATCGATATGAGTAATGTTTATTTTTGCTTCCAGCGCCCTTTCGATTTGCGCGCGCAGCTCCGCTTCCAGCTCGCTGCGCTTAACGCTGCCGCTATAAAAGCGTTTGGCAAAGGCAACGTAATCAGGCAAAAACAAGCCCTGCTCATCCAAAAGGCTGCTGACCTTGCCTGCAGGCAGCACCGGCGCCACGCTGCCGACAAGCGTCAGATGCACGCCTATACCGAGCTGAGGATTTTCCTGCGCCAGCTTTACTGCCTCCTGCCAACAGTGAGCACTGGGCATCAGCGAGGTGCTGGTAATAAATCCCTCCTTATAGCCCTTGATAATACCTGCGTTAATCAAAGGATGCAGACCGAAATCATCTGCATTAACAATTAGTTTTTTCATAATCTCTACACTCTTTTGTAATTGGCAAAGTGCAGCTTTACATATTCACGCAAAGCATCCTTGCCGTATTTTTCTGCTAAGCGGCGGGCGCAGGCCGTTGCCTGCTCGCCGCCGCCCTTCGGCAGATCGCCTACGCCGGCCTGCTGCGCCAGTTCTTCCATCGTCCGCAAGAAGCGGGCGCGGGCCAGCACCGAGGCAGCGGCAACCGCCAGATTGCTTTCTGCCTTAGGCTGTTGGCGCACACTGCAGCCCGGAAAGCGCTGCCGCAAAGCCTTTAAGTTTACCGTAGACTGAGTGAACTGGTCAATCAATGCGCTGTGACAATCCTTTTGTCGCTCCAGCACCTGACTGAGCGCCGCCACATGTCCGTAGCCTAAAAGCTGGTTGAGCTTGCCGCCAGCGGCAGCCACCTGCTCATAGCGCAGATTATAAATCTTCGGCTTCAGCTCCAGTACGCTGAAATCAACAACCGTAGCCTTGATTACATCCTCCAGCTCAAGGATTTTTTTATCCGTCAGCAGCTTGCAGTCCTTCACGCCTGCAGACTGCAGCTTCGCTGCCGTTGTGTTGTCCACTACCGTGGCCGCCACAACCAGGCTGCCGAAGAAATCACCCTTACCGGATTCATCACTGCCTGCCCACAGACCGTTGCTTACTGTTGCTCCAGCGGCTGCAGGCTGCAGCTTCTCAGACGCATTCTGCACTCCCTCCAGCAGCAGTAGTAATCTTTGCTTTAAGGCACTGTCGCCGTTATAAACATGCGTCAGTCCCTTTTTGCCGTTATATATATTTACGGATGCCTTGGCCTCACAAAACTGCACTGCAATCTGCTGGCCATAATTAATCGGCTTATCCTTAACAATACTGAAACCATCCTGACGGATTTTTTCTGCAGCCTCTGCCAGATAATCGGCAAAGGCCTTAGGTGTCAACTGTTTCACGCCTATTCTCCTCTTTGCACATAGTTTTTCGCCTTCCACTCCTCAAAGAGCAGATAAATCAACGGAACAACCACCAGCGTCAGCAACGTAGAGGTTGTTAAGCCGCCTATCAGCACCACGCCCATAGACTGGCGCAGCTCAGCACCCTCGCCGATACCGAGAGCAATCGGCAGCATACCGAGTATCGTAGACAATGTTGTCATCAGAATAGGACGCAGACGCAGTGAGCAGGCCAGAAGCACTGCTTCGCGGATAGACATGCCCTTTTCACGCTCCTGGTTGGCATAGTCAATCAGCAGAATTGCATTTTTGGTAACCAGGCCCAAAAGCATAGTAAAGCCAATCATGCTCATCATGTTCGCCGTCTGTCCTGCAACAAGCAGGCCCAAAATAGTGCCGATAATCGCAAATGGCAGTGATACCATGATAATCAACGGCTGCGAAAAGCTTTCGAACTGCGCTGCCAATACCATATATACTACAACTATGGCCAAAATAACGGCCTTATAAACCTCTTTAAAGGAGCGTGCCATATTATCTGCCTGACCAATCATCTTATAGTTATATCCCGGCGGCAAATTCAGCTCGGGAATATATTCGTTGCGCACCTTGCTGATTAAATCACCGGGCGAAATACCTACTGTGTTGGCATAAACAACGATCTGACGCTGCTTATCCTCACGCTCAATGCGTGTAGGACCGCTGCCGTAGCGCACATCTGCGATGTCCCCCAAGCGGATGAACTGACCTGCGGAAGAAGAAATGCGCAGGTTCATAACATCATTGATATTAGTGCGCTGACTTTGCTCCAGCTGCAGAATAATATCATAGTCATTATCGCCGATAGTATAGCTGTTGCTGGTGCTTTTGCCCATAATAGCCATTTCGATAACCTTACCTACCTCCGTTGCATCAAGACCGAATTCACTGGCCTTGGCGTGGTCCAGCTTAACCACAATTTCCGGCTGCTCTTCCGAATCGGATATATCAACATCGGTCGCACCCTCAGTCCGGCGTATCATATCTGCCAACTGCTGAGCGTAATTTTTCAGCTCCTTGATATTGCTGCCGCGCAGGCCCACCTGCACCGGTCGGCTGTCACCGCGGCCGCCGCCCTGGTTGGATACAACGGTAACCTTCAGGCCTTCAACATTTTGGAAGCGTCCGCGCAAATCATCCATAATCTGCTGCATGCTGCGTTCACGCTCATTGCTTGGCTTCAAGCGGATATCCAGAGAGCCCTGGTTAACAGGATTACGGCCGTTGCCGACATTAAGCGCTACGATTTTAACCTCCGGCAGCTGCGAAATCTCCTGCTGCAGTGGCTTGGCCAGCTCTACCGTTTTTTGCAGACTGGTGCCGATGGGCGCCTTAACATTAACACTAAATTCACCCGAATCATATGTAGGCTGGAATTCCGTGCCCACAAATGGAAGCAGCAGCAAATTCAGCAACAGCGAAATGATACCTACGGCAACAACCTTCTTAGGTCTTTCCAAAGCCCAGGACATTAAGCTGTCATACATTTCACGCACGGACTGGAAGCCTGCTTCAAATTTATCAAGAGCCCTCTGCACAAAATGCGTGCGCTCCTTGCTGCTCTGCTCCTCGGTTTCTGCCTTAATCCAATACGCCGAAACCATTGGCGTAAGCGAAAAGGCTACGATAGTAGAGAACGCTACCGCAAAAGCAACCGTCAGACCGAACTGCTTGAAGAACTGGCCGATGGTTTCACCCATATTACCGATAGGCACAAATACAGCCATTAAGCTCAGGGACGTCGCCAAAATTGCCAGCGTCAGCTCCTCCGTCGCTTCCTTGGCCGCCGTAAACGGCGTCTGCCCCATCTCGATATGGCGGAAAATATTTTCAATTACTACAATCGCATCGTCAATCAAAATGCCGACTGCCAGGCTCAAAGCCATCAACGACATATTATTCAGCGTAAAGCCCATAACCTTCATCATAAAGAAGGTGGCGATAATAGACGTAGGAATACACAGGCCGCCGATAATAGTCGCACGGAAATTGCGCAGGAATAGATATGTTATCAAAAGCGCCAAAAACCCGCCGAAAAGAATCGCATTCCAGACATCCGCAATATTATCGCGAATATAATTAGATTGGTCGCGCACCTTATCAACAATGATATCGGGCGGCAGATTGCTGTGCTTCAGCTCCTCCATCTTGGCATTGACATTATCGGTAACATCAACCGTATTAGTTTTGGACTGTTTACGCACAAGGGTCATAACACAGGGAACGCCGTTAGCGCTGGCAAAGGTATCCTCATCCTCCCAGGAATCAAGCACATCGGCAATTTCACTGATATAAACAGGACGGCCGTTATGATTAGCAACTACCACCTGCTTGATATCATTGATATTGTTATACTTGCCCAAGGTACGCACAGTGATTTCCATAGCGTCATTTTTTGCCTTACCGCCAGGAGTATTATAGTTGTTGGCGTTCAGCTTACTGCGCACTGTCTGATAGGCAATGCCGTATTCCGCCAGCTTTTCCGGCTTCAGCACAATGCGGATAGCACGCTGGCTGGCACCGACAACGGTAACCTCGGAAACACCCTCCACCATCTGCAGCTCATCCTTGATATTATCCTCCACAATGCGGCGGATTTCGCCACGGCTGCGCGAAGGCGAAGCAAAGGTATAGGCCACAATCGCGCGGGAGTTGATGTCAACCGTCTGTGTTACCGGCTCATCAATATCATCCGGCAAAGCCTTGCGCACGCTAGCAACCTTTTCGCGCACCTCACTGGCCTTCACCTGCGGGTCTACACCGATATTAAATTCCAGAACCGTTTCACTGTAGCCTTCAAGCACAGTGGAAGACAACGTCTTGATACCCGAAACCTGGCTGACGCGGTTCTCAATCGGCTTAGTAACCAGCGTTTCCATTTCCTGCGGCGAAGCACCGCTGTAGGTAACACGCACGCTGACAATAGGCAAATCAACATCAGGATTCAGATCAACGCCGATTTCCGGATAGCAGCGGATACCGAACACTACCAACAGCAAAATAAACATGGTAGTAAAGACCGGCCGCTTGATAAATGTTCCAATCATCGTTATTTACCAGCCTTTTTCAAATCTATCTTGCTGCCTTCACGCAGCTTGTTATGTCCTTCGATAACAATAGTATCCTTTTCATCCAGTCCGCTCACTATTTCAGCCAGCTTATCATTCGTATAACCGACATTCAGCACACGAC
>NZ_FR892787.1:0-8369 GCF_000434895.1 Phascolarctobacterium succinatutens CAG:287 | reverse complement strand
GCACACGACGCTGTACAACGCCTTTATCATCAACAACAAATACCGTCTGCTGGTCATCACGCATCACAATAGCCTGCACCGGAATAGTCAGCACATCAGCTTTAGGTGAAGCTGTAAGCGTAACGTTGGCATAGACGCCGGCTAAAAGACCTTCGCTGTTGTCAACGCTCACCTCTGCCGCAAAGGTATGCGCCGGCAAATCCGCAACCGGAGCGATGCGGGTAATTTTACCTATCAGCTTTTTGCCGGGATAAGCAGGCAGAGTAATGCTTGCTTCATTGCCGACATGTACACCGGCAATCTGACCTTCGGGAATATGAATCGTAGTTTTCAGCATAGAGATATCAGCAACGGCAAAAATAGGCGTACCTGCCTTTGCATAGTAGCCCTCCTGATAATACCGCTTGGCAATAATACCGTCAGCAGGCGCTGTCAGCACCGTGCCCTCGGATTTAGACTCCATCGCCCGCATGCTGCCTCTGGCAGCCTCCAGCTTGGCTGCAGCATTATCACGCGCAAAGCGGTAATCATCCACCACCTGCTGAGAAACCGCACCCCTAGCATATAGCTTTTCATAACGCTGCAAATCCGTTTCCGCCTTACGCAGGCTTGTCTGTGCATCAAGAAAGCTGCCCTTGGCGCTTAACAGATTGGCATCGGTATCAGCCTGCTCCAAAATTGCCAGCACTTGTCCGCGGCTCACACGGTCACCCTCACGGACGTAAACCTTTTCCAAGCGTCCATCCACCTTAGCGGCAACCTCTGCCTGCCATTCCGGGTCCAGACTGCCGGAAAAGCTCAGACTGGGAACAATCGTCTGCCTTACGGGGTGAGCAGTAACGACCGCCACATTGCGTACCTGCGACAGCTTAGCAGCACGCGCCTTATCAGCCTGGATATTGCTGTAAATACGGTAACCGATAATTACGCATACCGCCAGCATCAGGCCAAATGCCATCTTAACCTTGCGATTCTGTAAATTCACTTTCTTTCCTCCCTGCACCATTCCCTTGGGGGTAAATTATAATGGGGTAAGTTTAAATTCAGCTGAGTTTATCGTGGACAAATTATAGTTATAGATAATAATATTATACCTCTTATCAAGAGAAGTTAGCAAGTGCAAAGCCACAGGCAGGCATAGAAAAAGCACGCTGCGGACAGCGTGCTTTCGACAGTTTTAAATTAAGCTTACAGGCCTGCCTGCTCGCGCAGTGCAGCAGCCTTTTCAGTATGCTCCCACGGCAGATCTACATCGGTACGGCCGAAATGACCATAAGCAGCAGTCTGCTTGTAGATAGGACGCAGCAAATCCAGCTCACGGATAATGCCGGTCGGGCTCAGGGAGAAGTTTTTGCGAACCAGCTCAGCAATCTTGTCTTCGCTGATTTTGCCCGTGCCGAAGGTTTCAACCAGAACGGAAACCGGATGTGCTACGCCGATAGCGTATGCTAGCTGGATTTCGCATTTATCTGCCAAACCTGCGGCAACGATATTTTTAGCAACGTGACGTGCAGCATAAGCAGCACTGCGGTCAACCTTAGAGGGGTCCTTGCCGCTGAAAGCACCGCCGCCATGACGAGCCATACCGCCATAGGTATCAACGATAATTTTACGACCTGTCAGACCAGCGTCACCTTGAGGACCGCCGATAACGAAACGGCCGGTCGGGTTGATGTAGTATTTGGTTTCCGTATCCAGCATTTCTGCGGGAACAATCGGTGCAATAACCTTTTCGATAATATCTTTGCGAATCTGCTCGTTGGAAACTTCCGGTGCATGTTGGGAAGAAATAACGATAGTATCTACACGAACGGGTTTGCCGTCATCATATTCAACGGTAACCTGAGTTTTGCCGTCCGGACGCAGGTAAGGCAGCACGCCTTCCTTACGAACCTTGGTCAGCTGCAGAGCCAGCTTGTTAGCCAGATATGCAGGCATCGGCATATAGCTTTCGGTTTCGTTGGTTGCATAACCGAACATCATGCCTTGATCGCCGGCACCGGTTTCTTCCTCAGCAGCCTGGCCTTCCTTAGCTTCCAGCGCTTTGTCAACGCCCATAGCGATATCAGGAGACTGCTCGTCGATAGAAATCAGCACGCCGCAGGTGTTGCCGTCAAAGCCGAATTTAGCACGGTTGTAGCCGATATTGTTGATGGTTTCGCGGGCAATGTGTGCGATATCAACATAGCATTGGGTAGAAATTTCACCGAAAATGTGAACCTGACCGGTAGTAACGATAGTTTCGCAGGCAACACGGCCTTTAGGATCTTGAGCCAGGATAGCATCAAGCACAGCATCGGAAATTTGGTCTGCTATTTTATCGGGATGACCTTCGGTAACGGATTCGGAAGTAAATAATTTTCTCATTGGTAGCTCCTTTCATAAATAAAAAACGTTGTTGAGAGTGTTTAGATGGTATCAGAAAAGGCGTTCTCGTAATGAGAACGCCTTAAATTATTACTCTTAGCATTCTCATCTTACAGATAAACTGCAGGACTTAGCACCGTTTTACAGCTGTCACACTGCAATGGTTGCTGCGACTTCACAGGGCCATTCCCTCCATCGCTCTTGATGAGTTGTGTTAAATTGTTTACAGATGCCATTATATAACAAAATCAAGATAATGACAAGTACTTTTTTTACGAAAAATATGTGAAAATACTTTTTTGCAACTGCTGATGCTAAATAGAATTCAATTCTATTATATAGGGATTCATAATGCATACGTATCCCTGCAATCCCTACTCCGAAGAGCACGGAGAAGGCTGCAGATGCTAAACGATTGCGACGACGGCGTACTGCTGGTCATGACGCAGATGCGGCCTTATACGCGCTCTCTACGAATACGCAACGCCTCATCCAAAATACGGTTCGCCACATCAACCTTCGGCATCTGCTCCAGCTCGCATACATCGCCGTTGGCATAAAGGAACTTAACGATATTGGTATCGGAATTGAAACCGGCACCGGCAGCCGTAACATCGTTGGCTACAATCATATCGAGATTCTTCTTGACTACCTTTTCGCGGGCATTAGCCAGCAGATTTTGTGTTTCTGCAGCAAAGCCAACCAAAACCTGATGCGTTTTCTTGGCCCCCAAGGTTTTGAGGATATCCGGATTTTTATCCATAACCACAGTCAGAGCATCATCTGTTTTCTTTTTAATCTTTTGGTCTGCCACATCACGCGGACGGTAATCGGCAACTGCTGCTGCCTTGATAACGATATCCACGCCATCGTAGGCTGCGAGGCAGGCCTCCAGCATTTCATTGGTCGATTCAACCTGCACAGCCTTCACATTAGGCGGTACAGCAAGCGCAGAGGGACCGCTGATAAGCAGCACCTCAGCACCGCGCTCGGCAGCCATCTGAGCTACGGCATAGCCCATCTTGCCGCTGGAACGGTTGCCGACAAAGCGGACGGGGTCAATCGGTTCACGTGTACCTGCTGCGGTAACGAGTACCTTCAGGCCACGCAGGTCGCCCTCACGGCCGGCAAAAAAGCTGCTCATAAACTCCACAATCTGCTGTGGTTCCGGCAGACGGCCGGGGCCGCTGGTGCCGCAGGCAAGATGTCCGGAAGCAGGCGGCATTACAGTAATACCGCGGCTTTGCAGCTTAGCGATATTTTCCTGAGTTGCAGCATTAAGATACATACCGGTATTCATTGCGGGGCAAACAACTATCGGTGCCTGAGCTGCCAAAAGCGTAGTGCTCAGCAGATCATCCGCAATACCATATGTCATTTTAGCCAGAATATTAGCGGTAGCAGGCGCAACTAAGAAAGCGTCTGCCCAATTTGCCAAAGCAATATGCTCGACATTAAATTCCTGGTTGCTGTTCCACATGCTGGTAGCGACAGCATTACCGCTGATTTCCTTGAAGGTTAACGGAGTAACAAACTGCTGTGCATGCTCAGTCATGACCACACGCACCTCGCAGCCCCGCTTACGCAGACGGCTGACAAGATCTACAGCCTTATAAACGGCAATACCGCCGGTTACTCCCAAAACAATTTTTTTGCCCTTTAACAAGGTTTTACCCTCCCGCTGTTATACGTTTTTAGTACGCTCGTAGGTAATAGTATCGTTAGCAATTTCCTTCAGCGCAGCGCTGACCTCTTTTTCCGCGGAATTTACGCCGGGAATAGTGAGCTCGCGTGCTCTTTTTGCTGCCAAAATAACTAAAGTGTATTTGCTATCTACTTTTTCTGCCAAATAGTCAATAGACGGATCTACCATAGACATTATTGAATCACTCCTTTAAGTATTTCATGGTTCACACAGCAGACTGCTGCATAATGTAAATTTATTTTTTTGCTTTACAAATCTTATCAACAATAAAATATGTTCTGGCTACGCGGTAACGCTCAGCCTCCATAATTGTCAGCACCTTTTGCGCTGCCTTTTCCGCAATATCATTAATGATGATATAATCATATTCTGCAGCGTAAGTCAGCTCGCTGGCTGCGGAAGCCATACGGCGTTTGATAACATCCTCGCTGTCGGTACCACGCTTATAAATACGTGCGGAAAGCTCATCCAAAGAAGGCGGTACGATGAAAACAAAAACACCCTCGGGGAAGCGCTTTTTAATCTGCAAAGCGCCCTGAATATCAATCTCCAGCAGTACGTCACGGCCAGATTCCAGCTGCTCTTCCACGTATTTGCGCGGTGTGCCGTAATAATTGCCGTATACCTCGGCATATTCCAGCAGCTCGCCCTTTTCAATCATCTGCTTGACCTCGGGAATTGTCTTGAAGAAATAGCTTTCTCCGTCAACCTCACCCGTGCGCGGTGCGCGTGTAGTAACAGAAATAGAATAACCTAAATCCGGCAGCTGGCCTCTCAGCATCTGGCAAATAGTTCCCTTGCCTGCTCCCGACGGACCGGATACTACAAGAAGTACTCCCTTAGGAGTAACATTATCAATATCGTTGCTCATGATCCAATTACTCCTCTTCTTCAGAATCAGCAGTTTGTGCCACCAGACGGTTGGCTACAGTTTCCGGCTGTACCGCAGACAGGATGATATGACCGCTGTCCACAACAACTACAGCACGAGTACGACGTCCGTAGGTTGCATCAACCAGCATGCCTTTATCACGGGCCTCCTGGATAATACGTTTAATCGGTGCTGATTCCGGACTGATAATAGAAATAATGCGGTTGGCTGCGACAATATTGCCAAAGCCGATATTAACTAGCTTTATATCCATAACTTCCTCCAGTTTTATTCGATGTTCTGAATCTGCTCACGGATTTTTTCTATTTCCGCCTTAATTTCTACAACAATCTGCGCCATAGTATAATCATTTGCTTTGGAAGCAATGGTGTTTGCTTCACGGTTGAATTCCTGGATAAGGAAGTCGAGCTTACGTCCTACCGGCTGGTCGGAAGCGATGATAGTCTTGAATTGCTTGATATGGCTCTTCAAGCGGACAATTTCCTCCGTAATGCTGGTACGGTCAGCAAAAATTGCTACCTCCTGCAGCAGACGTTCCGGCTCAACCTTGATATTATTGTCAGCCAGCAGATTAGTCAGACGCTCCTGCAGCTTAGCCTGATATTCTTCCACAACTAAGGGAGAACGCTCCTCAATCTGTGCCAGCTTTTCGGCAATCAGATCTGCACGGTAAATGAAATCACCGTAGATATTGCCACCCTCTGTTTCACGCATAGCTACCAGATTAGCAACAGCCTGCTCAACAGCCTGTTCAACCTTAGGCCAAACACTTTCTACATCAAAAAAGCCTTCCTTAACGTTAATCACGTCAGGGCATTTTGATAAATAGAGAATCTCGGCAGCAGCGTTAATACCTGCAGCGTCGGCTCCGATAGCAACGCCTACCTCCTGCAATGCCTTATGATAGGCAGCAGCAAGGTTTTTATCAACCTTCAGAGTGCAGTTTCCGCTGACATTATAATCAGCAGTAATAAACACATCAATACGTCCACGGCTAACGGTTTTTAAAATAGTTTTGCGGATTTTATCCTCCAAAGGATTCAAAAATCGCGGTAAACGGATAGCAACCTCGTTATACCGGTGGTTCACGGTTTTCATTTCAATGTTAACAGAAAAATCTGCATCCTCATAGGAACCACGGCCGAAACCGGTCATACTTTTTAACACAGGCTTCCTCCTCCATCTTCACCAGTAAAGGTGATTTTTTCAGCTTAAAAGATAAGTATTTTTTGCTTCAATCTTATCTTGAAAATCTATTATACCATATTTCTCTAATGATTTCAGCATTTTTCTTCGTTTTTCGTCGCTTAGATAAAGAAATGGCCCATTTTTGTTTTGCTATACTTGTTGCAGGTAATGGAGTATAATATGATAAATAATAAATTAGCATTGTCTTCCCGCAGGTTCAAAAAACTTTGCCGAGCCTGCACCGAAAGGAGTCCCTATGAACATTGAAGGCTTAACTTTAAAGCTGCTTACAGATATATTAAACGAAGAACTGCTGGGCAGCAAAATATATAAGGTATATATGCCTAATCCGCAGTCACTTCTGCTGCTCGTCCGCAGAACACGCGATACAAGCAGTCTGCTGGCCGATATGCACAACGGCAGCTGTGTGCTTTATCTGCCGCAGCAGCTGCCGGAAAACCCGGAAACTCCGCCCACCTTCTGTATGCTTCTGCGCAAGCATCTGGAGGAAGGACGCATCACAAAAATCAGCCAAAGCGGCCTGGACCGCATTATTACGCTGGAAATAGATCTTTTAGGCGCCTCCAGTAAAATTATTACCAAAAAGCTGATTTTTGAGCTTACCGGTAAAAACAGTAATATCATTCTTACGCAGGATGATGTTATTATCGACTCCCTGAAGCATGTAAGCGCAGCACAGAGCAGCTATCGCACTATCCTGCCGGGAAAAGCCTATATTGCGCCCCCGCCACAGGAAGGACTTAACCTTTTGACTGATGACCCGGCAAAAATTGTGCAGACTGCCAACAGTCTGCCTGCAGCCAACTTCGCCAAGGCCTTTATCAGTGCTGCCACCGGTGTCGGCAAAATGACGACGCTAGAGCTTTTAGCCGCTGCAGATATCCTGCCGCAGGAGGTACGTCTGGAAACCTCCGCCTGTCAGTCACTGGCGCAGGTTATCGGCAAGCTGCAAGCAGATATGCAGTTGCAGGCCGCCAAGCATCCTGTCTATGCGCTCATCAGCCGTACAAATCAAGTAAAAACCCTGCTGGTATTGCCCCCGCAGAACGTGCAGGATGGCATGCAGGTCAAAGAATTTGCTGATATCAACAGTGCGCTAAATTTTGCTGTCAGCCTGAAGCCTATCCAGCTTCCACGCCATGAACAGCTGCAAAAGCTGGTGAACAGCGAAACCGCCAAACTTAAGAAAAAACTGCAGGCATTACAAGAGGATTTGGCTCATGCTGCCAATGCAGAGGAACAGCGTATGCTGGCAGATACTATCATGGCCAATATCTATCAGATAAAAAAAGGCCAGACAAGCGCCGAGCTGATAAATATTTATGACGGCGAACCGGTTACTGTCAGGCTTTCTCCCATCCTTTCGCCTACGGAAAACGCACAGGCCTATTACAAGCGCTATAATAAATACAAACGCGCTCAAACCGAAGTGCGTATCCAGCAGGAATCTACGGAAGAAATGCTTGCCTATCTGGAAAGCCTTGACGCTTCACTGCTTACCGCTACAACGAAGGGAGAAATTGAGGAAATCAATCAGGAAATGCTAAGCATCGGTCTGCTTAAGGACACGAATAAAAAGAAGAAAAATGCCGGACTGCAAAAATCGCAGCCTCTGCATATCCGTTTAAATCCTGAAGCAGATTTGTATATCGGCAAAAACAACAAGCAGAACGATTATGTTACCTTTACCTTGGGCAATCCTAAAGATTTATGGTTCCATACTAAAGATATCCCCGGTTCGCACGTTATTTTGAAAACGTCACTGCCGGAAGTACGTCAGGAGGATATCGACCTTGCTGTGCAGCTTGCAGCATATTTCAGTAAGGCGCGCGATGGCAGCAATGTTCCTGTTGACTGCGTACAAAGACGCTATGTAAAGAAGCCTGCAGGCAGCAAACCCGGCTTTGTTATTTTTACAAACCAGAATACTTATTACACAACACCTGATATGGAGCTAATCCAAAAATATTTAAAGTAAAGATTTAGTCAAAACTAAATACGTCAGTATGTAGTAACGCGCCCTGATTCATAGAAATATGAATTGGGGCGCGTTTTAGGCTAGGGTGAAGTTTTTTGAGTGTAGATATAGATTGCAATATCTATACTGTAAGTGTAACTCTGTAGGAGAACATTGATTAGCAGTCAAGCACATCGAACTCAAATAAACTGAGCGAGGGATATATCGTGTAAGGAATA
>NZ_FR892786.1:6305-22266 GCF_000434895.1 Phascolarctobacterium succinatutens CAG:287 | reverse complement strand
AGCTCCACATAGCTTATAGAAAAGCTAAAGAAAAAGTGGAAACCGCTACAACCAAAGAAGAAGTTGAAGCTATCAATTTATTTTAATTAAGTAAAAGACAGGGTTGTTGTCTTCCCCTTAGGGGTTTGGGTGGGCAGAAAGGAGTTATCATGGAAAAGAATCGTAAAAGGCTCGTGCTTGGCTTAAGTCCTCTACTCTCACTGAGTACAAGGCTATCACTACCGAAGCCAAGCTCACACCAAGACAACAAGACATACTCGACAAAATCATCATTAGTGACTACTCTCAACAAAAGCTTGCTATGGAGTACCACGAGGATGTGTCTTGTATCAAACGTGCCTTAAGACAAATATATGACAAAGTATATCTTGTCCTTTTCAAGTAACTTTATAGTCATTTAGTTACAACTTTCAATTCCTAAATTCATGTTATCATAATAGCAGGAGGTGACTAGTCACTATGCAATATAACATGAACCAAAACAAACTTATGCAAATGATGATGATGCAAGCCTTGAAACAGGTTTCCCCTGAACTGTTAGCAATGGTTGAGGAGGAAGCTCGTAAGCGTGGCATGTCTGACGAAGACATCAATGCAGGCAAAGCATACATCAACCAAGTTCAAAAAGGAGTTGAAAAGTAATGGAAATGGCTAATGCTGGCGTAGGTCTCGGTGATGCCCTGATGCTCGCCAAACAAGGTTCTAATGGTAATGAGATGTGGAATAACCCCTTTGTATACCTTATCCTCTTAGCTGCCTTTGGTGGCGGCTTTGGCGGTTTTGGTGGCTGGGGTGGTAATGGTTCTGCTTTCCAAGGTGCTGTAACTCGTGCAGAGCTGTCTGAAGGCTTAGACAACCAAGACATCAAAGCTAGTCTGCGTGGTATCCAAAGTGGTATGTGCGACGGCTTCTATACTGTTGGCATGAATGAAAAAGAAACCGGATACAAAGTAGCTAGTGTCGGTGAAAGTATCAATCGTAACATTGATGCCCTGCGCTTTGAGGGTGCTGCAAACACCTGTAAAGTTACCACCGCTATCCATGAGGAAGGCGAGAAAACTCGTGCTCTGATTACCTGCAACACTATGCAAGCTCTGCGTGATAAGCTGGCAGACAAAGATAGAGAACTTCTCTATCTGAAACTTAAACTGCCTGCTACTACCCCTGCTGCTGCATAATGTACCGAGGGTTGGCTGAGAAGCTGACCCTCTTTTATTTTATTATGGAGGATATTATGGACAATGAAATTGTAAAGACAACCCCTCCTATTGGTGTCTCCACCCTATCCCTCATGGGTATCCCCTTATCTGATTGGGTGTATATCGTCACCATTATGTATGTCTTGATTCAAATTTGGGTCTTGCTGTATAAGACCTTTTTCAAAAAGGAGGAATGTAATAAGTGAAATTATCTGCTCATTTTGATTCTAGTGAATTTGCCTGTAAATGTGGCTGTGGTGGTCTCCACAATGGTGCTGACATCAACCCACGGCTTGTACAGGTATTAGAGCGTATGCGTGCTATCATCGGTAAGCCTTTAGTGCTGTCCTGTGGTTATCGTTGCCCTGCCCACAATGCTGAGGTAGGTGGTGTGTCTAACAGCCAGCATATCTATGGAACTGCTGCAGATGTGCAATGCCCTGATGGTGTTATGTTGCAGACTTTGTATGATGCTGCGGT
Organism: Phascolarctobacterium succinatutens CAG:287; assembly: GCF_000434895.1. Taxonomy (GTDB): domain Bacteria; phylum Bacillota; class Negativicutes; order Acidaminococcales; family Acidaminococcaceae; genus Phascolarctobacterium_A; species Phascolarctobacterium_A succinatutens_A. Next base: position 20,587 of record NZ_FR892786.1, on the reverse strand, counting down.
AACTGCTGGTGCTGATGGTATTGGTATTTATAGCTGGGGTGTCCATGTGGATGTCCGTGGTTATATGGCACGTTGGTAAGATTTACGAGGGAGCTTAGTCTCCCTCTTTTATTTTTAAAGGAGGTCTGTATCAATTTGAAAATTAAGAAACGTGATGGGTCTCTCGTAGACTTTAATAAAGAGAAAATTATTAATGCCATCTCTAAGGCAGGCTATGTTGATGAAGACACAAAAGAGCAGATTGCACAGGATATTGAAGGATTATGTCGCTATTTCTATGGGGATAGCTATGAGTGTGCTATGGGTGTAGAAGATATTCAAGATTATGTTGAGCATGATTTAATGTTGCGCCATTATGCTGATGTTGCTCGTGAATATATCCGCTATCGCTATAAACGTGAGCTTATCCGTAATACCAAAGGTGCTTTGAGTGAAGTGCTTGATATTGTCAACCTCAGCAACCAAGATGTGAATGAGGAAAACTCTAATAAGAACCCTGTTATTTTGTCTACCCAACGTGACTATATGGCAGGTATGGTCTCTAAGGAACTCTCTGAAAAGCTGTTGTTCCCTCCGGATGTAATGAAGGCACATAAAGAAGGTATCATCCATGTACATGATATGGACTATGCTATCCAAAAGATGTACAACTGCGCCCTGTTAGACATGGAAGATATGCTTCAAAATGGTACTGTAATCAATGGTACGATGATTGAAAAGCCACATAGCTTTGCTACTGCTTGCAATATTGCTACTCAGATTATGGCACAGGTTGCTTCTAATCAATATGGTGGTCAAAGTGTGTCGGTAGCACATTTAGCTCCATTTGTCAATACTTCAAGACAAAAAATTAAAGAAGAAGTTAAGCAGGAGCTAGAAGATATTCAGGCTGAGTATTGTGAGACAGACCTAGACTATATCACAGAAAAGCGACTGAAAGCTGAAATCACTAAGGGTGTACAGACAATGCAATATCAGATTAATACCCTTATGACATCCAATGGTCAGACACCTTTTGTTACCTTATTCCTATACCTCAATGAAGCTAAGAATGAGCAGGAAAAGAAAGACCTCGCTATGGTTATTGAGGAAATCATTCGCCAACGCTATCAGGGTGTCAAGAATGAAAAGGGTGCATGGATTGCTGCTGCCTTTCCTAAGCTAATTTATGTCTTAGAGGAAGACAACATCCGTAAAGGTACTCCCTATTATTACCTTACAGAGATGTGTGCTAAATGCACTGCTAAGCGTATGCAGCCTGACTATTTGTCTGAGAAGATTATGCTGAAGAATAAGAAGACCGAAGATGGTGTGGGGCATTGCTACCCTCCTATGGGATGCAGAAGCTTCTTGACACCCTATCTTGACGAAAATGGTAAAGCTAAATTCTATGGTCGCTTCAATCAGGGTGTAGTTACTATCAACCTTGTGGATGTAGCGTTGTCTGCTAATAAAGACAAAAATAAGTTTTGGTCTATTCTTGATGAGCGTCTAGAGTTGTGCCACAGAGCCTTGCGTGTAAGACACCAAAATCTTAAAGGTACAATCTCCAATGTCTCTCCTATCCATTGGCAGTATGGTGCTATTGCTCGCCTGCAGAAGGGTGAGAAGATTGATAAATTATTGGAGAATGGGTACTCCACTATCTCCCTTGGTTATGCAGGTCTCTATGAGTGCTGCATGGCAATGTTCGGTAAATCCCATACTGACCCGGCTGTGAACCCCTTTGCACTCGCTATCATGCAACACCTTAATGATAAGTGTGCTGAATGGAAAGCTAAGGAGCACTTAGGATATAGTGTCTATGGTACTCCTATGGAGACCACTACATATAAATTTGCTAAGTGTCTTCGTAACCGCTTTGGGGTGATAAAAGAAGTCACTGACCATGACTACATCACCAATAGCTACCATGTGAATGTACGTGAGCCTATTGACCCCTTCACCAAGCTTCAGTTTGAATCTAAGTTTCAACTACTCAGTCCGGGTGGTGCTATCAGTTATATTGAGTGTGCTGATATGACCAAAAACATTGATGCGGTTATGACTGTTATTCAGTTTATCTATGACAACATTATGTATGCAGAGCTGAATACCAAGAGTGACTATTGTCAGGTCTGTGGATATGATGGTGAGATTAAGATTGTCACAGATAATGGTAGATTGGAGTGGCAATGTCCGAATTGTGGCAATAGAGACAAAACCAAGATGAACGTGACACGTAGAACCTGTGGATATTTAGGCAGTCAGTTTTGGAATCAAGGGCGTACTGAGGAGATTAGAGACCGCTTTATCCATTTAGGAGGTGACTTCCGTGGCTAAAAAGGTGTATATCACTGATATTAAGAACCCTTCACTCACTCGTGCTATTCGTTTAAAATGCATGGACTGTGCAGGTACTTCTGATAACATCCGAGATTGTCATATCTGCAAGTGTCCTCTGTGGGCTTTCCGTTTCGGTAAAGGAACTGCTGCTGCTATTCGTACCCTATCCAAGACATATGATGTTTGTCTTGTCGATACAACTAAAACAGATTACATTGAAGAATTAAAAGGTAAGAAGTTAAAACGCCCTCAGTAACGCCTGAGAGCCTATCTGAACATTTTAATTTTCTTGCCTATGTGATTATACCTATGGGAGTGTTGCATTGCTCAAATGGCACTCCCAGCCCCTCTCAATCATGTGAGAATTGATTTATGAATACAAAGGAGTGATAAACTATGCAGATAGATGAGAAACTACTTGATAAGCTTGCTATAGGTGAAGTCAATGCCCTTTTAGAGGGTCTTGATGACCCGGAGCTACGTCGCAACCCTGCTTTTCTTGCTAAGGTGCGTGAGTTCTTAAAGCAAAATAAATTACAGACTACCCCCGAAACCCAAGGGGTACAAAAGATTCAGAAGGTAGTGGAAGAGATTCCTACCTTTGATTTGGATGGGCAGGTGAGCTGATGTCTGAATGGACAGATGAACAGGTTGCCAAAGCTAAGGAGGACTTTAGGGTCTTCCTTTTTATTGTTTGGAAAATGATAGGTCTCCCACCACCTACCCCTATCCAATACGCTATTGCTAATTATCTGCAACATTCCCCTAGTGACCGCACTATTTTGGAGGGATTCCGTGGTGTCGCTAAGAGTTTCATTACCTGTGCTTTTGCTGTGTGGTCTTTATGGCGTAACCCCCAAATTAAAGTAGAAATTGTGTCTGCTGGTAAAGACAGGGCAGATGCTAATGCTATCTTTGTTAAGCGCATTATTATGACATTACCTTTTCTTGCTCACTTAAAACCGGATACATCCAAAGGTAATAGAGACACAATGAACTTGTTTGATGTCGCCCCTGCTGTTCCTGACATCTCCCCCTCTGTAAAGTCTGTAGGTATCTATGGTCAGATTACAGGCTCTCGTGCTGACCTGCTAATTGCTGATGATATTGAGATTCCCTCTAATTCAGGCACACAGGTGCAGCGTGATAAATTAAGTGAAGCTGTAAAGGAGTTTGATTCCATTATCAAACCACAGGGGCACATTATATATTTAGGTACGCCTCAGTCAGAGCAGTCTTTATACAATGAACTGCAAAATCGTGGTTACACCTGTGTAATCTTCCCTGTTATTTATCCTGAAACACAGAAAATGCGAGCCAACTATGGTAACCGCTTACATCCCTTTATTGCAGATGCTCTTGATAAAGACCCCTCATTAGCAGGTAAACCCACTGACCCCTTGCGCTTCAATGAAGAAGAGATTTTTAAGCGCAGATTGTCTTATGGTAAAGCAGGTTTTACCTTACAATTCCTCTTAGACACTAGTCTCTCTGATGCTGAAAAATATCCTCTCAAAGTAGCTGACTTTATTGTAGCTGACCTTGATATGGATGAAGCATCCCTGAAGTGGTCATGGGCAAGTGGCTATGAACAGCGACTAAAGGATGTACCCTGTACTGCCCTTAAAGGTGACTTCTTCTATGCCCCTTTTGACAGGTCTAAAGAAACTGCTAAATATACAGGTACTGTAATGGCTATTGACCCCTCCGGACGTGGTGCGGATGAACTTGCCTATGCTGTTATCAAGATTCTCAATGGTTACCTTTTCCTCATGGAAGTTGGTGGCTATCGTGATGGCTATGGTGATGATACCCTCAACATCCTAGCTAATAAGTGTAAGTTTTGGGGTGTGAATGATGTTGTCTCTGAAGCTAACTTTGGTGATGGTATGTGGGGGCAGCTCTTTAAACCTGTGCTGAATAAAGTTCACCCTTGCACCTACACAGAAGTCAAGAACAACAAGCAGAAAGAAGCTCGTATTATTGATACACTTGAACCTGTTATGATGCGTCATAAGCTCATTGTCAACACCTCTGTTATCTATGATGATTATAAGGTATATGAGAATGACCAAAAGTATTCTTTAATCTATCAGCTCACAAGGCTCACTAGAGATAAAGGTGCACTTGCCCATGATGATAGGCTTGATGCTGTAACCATGGCTGTTGCCTTTTGGTTAGAAAGCTTAGACAGGGATGCTCAACAGGGCATTGATGAACTTGAAGAAGAACAGCTTATGAAATGGTGGGATTCTGACTTTGGTGTCTTACACAAAGAATATAATCCTGAGCTTGTTCCGGAACGCTATAGAAAAAGACAACCACAATTTGGGGATGCTACTGTGGTTGATAACTTTTATAGCTAATGGGTCATATAAACCTGTGAAACTAATGGGTCACATACTCGATAAGAGTAGGAAAGGGACATTATATATACCTATAGATAACTATAGATAACTATAGATACCTTATAGTTACTATAGATACCATATGACCTTATATGATTCCATATGTAACCCTTAGATACCCTTGGTTCTATAGATACTATAGATACCTAAGGGTAATTGTTATTATTACTAATAAACCTAATTAATAGATACTTATAGATACCCTAAGGTTTCCTATACCTCCTAAGGATTCCTTAGGGTATTTTTTATTATTACCTTAAATAACCTTCTTAAAGGAGACTATATATCATGAAAGAAACCTTAATGAAACTAAAGACCTTCTTCCTCTATGGTCTTTTAATATCCATCCCCCTGTTTGTCTTCTTGTGGTTCGTGGATACGCTATCCTCATCGTTCAATCCCGAATATAGACCACTCCTTGGCTTCTTGCAGATTGCAAACAGTCTGCTGCAAACCATTATAGGTATGTAATGCTATGTTTACCACGAGAACTAAGAATATAATCGCTCTTTTACTGAGCTTTGCTATTGGAGCTGGTTGCTGCTACTTATATCTAAGAGGAGACAACAAAGCTTCAGAACCCCTTCAGTCCAGCTCAGATTCCAAGGGTGGACTTTTGTCTACCACAGGAATCCATGCTGAGACCAAAGACAACCCCAAAGAAGAGGACTTGGTGTTGTCTAACAAATACGTCGCTGTTATTAATGGCGAGAAAGTGAGTGTGCCGATTGTTAAAAGAACTGCTGGTACTATTAATCAACCTGATAGCACTAGTGGCTCTGCTAATGATGCATCACCGGGAGTAAAGGCTACTGTAGAACAGACTGTAGACCTCACTCCTGTGTTGTCTAAACTGCGCCCCTCTTGGGAGCTGGGTGCTGGTGTGTCTTATGTAAATGAACGTGCATATGTTCCTATCTCTATCCAAAGGAACTATCAGGCTGATAAAGCACTAGAGCTTACTGTACTTGTAGATACAGATGGTAAAGCTAAGGGTGCTATGGTACAACACAAATGGCTGATAAAGTAAATCTTATAACTGCCCAAGAAGCAGCTAAGATTCTAAGACAAAATAAACCCGACAAGATTTACCTGCTAGTGAGGTCTAAATGCTTGTCGGGTTTCAAATGTGGCAAAAGGTGGCTTATAGATGAGGATAGTGTCTATAAGTACATCAATAGGTGTCTTCTGAATCAATAGTGACCAAAATAGTGACCATGATTTGAAGAATGGCTTAACCATGAGTTTTACAGGCTCTAATGAAAATATTTTAACACACTTCGGCGTTTTATCCAATATGGATAGCGATAAATCTAGACAAATTGGTGAACATTTTTTAGTTTTAGTTAAAAATAATTCGGAAAATCAGCTTTAATGCAAAAATGGCCACCCTAAAAGATGACCATAATTTTATTGAACAAGAATGTTTGTGATAACGTTTGTTATTTGGCAAACTCTTCGCTTACCTTGGCAATCGCTTCTACCGTAGCGCTGATATCTGGCTGAGCCAGAATGCCGCTGACTATGGCTGCGCCGTCAGCGCCTGCCGCGCGCACCTCGCGGTAATTGTCCGCAGTTACGCCGCCGATGCCGACAACAGGCAGGCCCTTCTCCCTGCAGATAGCCATAAGTCCTTCCGTACCCAGCTTTTTGACGTCCGCCTTGGTAGCAGTGCCGAAGACAGCGCCGCAGCCAAGGTAATCCGCACCGCTTTGCAATGCCGCTTTAGCCTCCGCCGGATTGTGCGCCGAAACGCCGATGATGTAATCCTCGCCCAGAAGCTTGCGTGCCGCAGCGCAGGGAAGGTCGTCCTGTCCCAAATGTACGCCTGCTGCGCCCACTGCCATGGCGATATCCAGACGATCGTTGATAATCAGCGGCACCTTAAAGCTGTCGCACAGTGCTTTCAGCTGCAGCGCTTCGGCGTACATCTCCGCGCTGGATGCTGTCTTGGCGCGGTACTGCACCAGCGTCACGCCGCCTTCAAGCGCCTCGCGCACACAGTCTATAAGCGCCCTGCCCTGCAGGCAGCTTTCGTCCGTAACTAGATAAATACTGTAATCAGGCTGTGCTTTCATCAGGACACCTTTTCCTCCGGCTTCAGGTTCACCAGATTCCACTTCGTAGTTACATGATAAATAGCGTCAATCAGGCGCACCTTGAACATGCCGGGGCCGTCCTTCTTCTCAAGGAAGTTGGCTGCCAGCTCGGCGCTCTGGCCCATGATTACTACGCCCAGTGCTGCCGCAACAAGCATATCCTTGGTAATAGCGGCGCAGCAAGCAACTAAGGTAGTAGTCATGCAGCCGCTGCCGGTAATATCCTGCAGCAGCGGGTGACCGTTGTTCAGCACAACAGCCTGCTTGCCGTTGCTGATGTTGTCAATCGGGCCGGTGACAGCAAATACGCAACCGAATTTGGCAGCAGCATCCTTGGCGGTGCGCAGTGCTTCGCCTTCTTCGGTGCCCTGCTCCATGTTGTCCACACCACGGCCGCCAGTTGCACCCAGCAGCAGTGCCTGACATTCGCTGTGGTTGCCGCGCACGATGTCAATATAGCCTGCGTTCAGCAGCTTCAGCGCGAAGTTCAAGCGTACGGTAGAAGCCATTACGCCCACCGGGTCCAGCACAACAGGGATGCCTTTGGTTTTGGCAGCCTGCGCCGCACGCTCCATAGCTATTTGCTTATTGAAGCTCAGTGTACCGAGATTCAGCACCAGTGCGTCGGCACCGGCAGTAATTTGTACAACCTCCTCCGGCCCATCGGCCATCACAGGAGAAGCACCTGCTGCCAATGCAGCATCTGCACAGCTTTCCGCCGTAACATAATTAGTAATTTCGTGGATGACAGGTCTTGCCTTACGCAGCTTGTCAACCAGCTCGCCAAAAGTATTTTTTAAATCCATTAGTCTAAGATACCAGCCTTTCTGTATAAATCAACAAAATGATGCGTCGGTCCGCAGCCGCTGCCAAGCTCAATGCCATGCTCAATGGCTTCGGTAACGTAGGCCTTGGAGGCGCGTACCGCATCCGTCAGCTCTAGTCCCTTGGCCAGATTTGCCGCCAGACTGCTCGAGAGCGTGCAGCCTGTGCCATGCGTATTCTGCGTAGGGATGCGCTTGCCGGGGAACCATGTCTCCGTGCTGCCGTCAAACAGCAAATCATCCGCTGTATCGCTCAAATGACCGCCCTTCACGAGCACAGCCTTCGCACCCAGAGCAATAATTTTTTCCGCTACAGCGCGCATCTGCGCCTTTTCCGTAACCTGCATACCGGTAATCGCCTCTGCTTCCGGCAGGTTGGGCGTAACCAGTGTAGCCAACGGCAGCAGCTCCTTAATCAGCGTTTCGCAGGCCTCCGGTGCCAGCAGCGGATAACCGCTTTTGGAAATCATCACCGGGTCCACCACGATAATGCGTGGCTGATAACGGCGCAGGCAGGCGGCAATCGTGCGGATAATCTCCGGCTGCGATACCATGCCTATTTTCACTGCGTCCACACGGATATCATCAAAAACGGCAGCAATCTGTGCTTCGACGATATCACAGTCAATATTTTGTACTGCGGTAACACCACAGGTATTTTGTGCCGTAACGGCGGTAATGACGCTCATACCGAAGGTGCCATGAGCGGCAAAGGTCTTTAAATCGGCCTGGATTCCTGCGCCGCCGCTGGAATCACTGCCTGCAATCGTCAGCAAATTCTTCATCTGCAAAAGCCTCCTTTTAGGCGCACTTAGCGTGAGAAGGTAGTTTCTTTATTCTGGCCTGTGTAATCGAACAGACCGTCGTTCTTTTCCTCTAACGCTTTGATAATATGGTAGGTATATTCGTTGTAGGGAGTGGGAATCCCCAGCTCCTTACCCATCGCCATCAGAGCACCGGAGAACATATCAATCTCGGTGTGTCTGCCTGCGTCCAGATCCTGCAGCGTGGAATAGCGCACAGATGGCGGAACGGCACTGCCACGGTCGGAGCTTGCGGGACATTTGCTCATATCAATGCCCTTGGCGGCGGCGATAGCCTCCAGCTCACGGCGCAGACCTTCCTTAATAGCACGCATATGCTCGCTGTCCTGATAGCAGCCAAGACCTGCGCCAATAACAGCCTGCGGCAGATTGTTGCAGACGTTCAGGCGGAACTTGCACCAGATTTCTTCATTAATGCAATCCGTATGGCGGATATGGATATCGGCGCTGCGCATAAGCGCTTCAATCGCCAGCACACGCTCACTCTCAAACGGTGCCTGCGCTTCGCCGAAAACAATACCGATAGTCTTTTCCGGGTTGAAACGCACGCCGTTGCCATCGTGACGCGACGCAATCTTGATCAGTGCAGGCAGAATCTGCTTGCTGTCGACAGCACCGGCAATAATCTCCTCGCTGTCAACGCCGTTCATCAGGCTCATGACAGTAGTATGGGGGCCTACTGCCTCGCGAATGCCTGCCAACGCGCCGGGCAGAGCGCCGTATTTTAAAGCGACAATCAAAAAATCTACGCCCTTGGCCTCCTGCGGGCTCAACACTTGCGGATGATAGGTAACGTTGTTGATGCTGCAGCCCTCGTCACGTAAACGCGCAGCACGGCTGCCCTCGGCGATAATGCCGAATCTGATATCGGGGAGCTTGCTCAGTCCCCAGATTATATAAGAGCCTACGGCTCCTGCTCCCAAAAGAGCGACAGATTTTATCTCCATGCTTATCACTCCTTATTGCTGGCAAATAAGCGCTGCAGGCCGAAGCGGAATTTATTCCGCTGAGGCTGTAACGCTCATTGCAGTAAAGCTAATTATACATTATATATTATAGCATATCGGGGCGCATAAAAAAACAGCAGCGAAGTGCAAGGCACGAGCTGCTGTGAAAAACGGGTGAAATTATAATATTATGGAAGAAGTTTTTACGCTGTCAGCTTGGAGGCAAGCTTTTTATATCTCTCATTCAAGCAACCATTTTATCAGGTTTTTCTTTTGTATTCCATTATAATTAGCTTCGCCAAAAAGCTCGTCAAGTGTCAAAAGATATTTTGGATAATTATCCTGTACGCTTTGTAGTGGTGCCAACTCTCTTGCTAATGTATCAGGGTTTAACGTAGTGGCAGATATCTGGTAATATTCTGTCTGGTTGTTTTTAATGGCTACAAAGTCAACCTCACCTTTATCAATATCTCCTACATATACCTCATAACCACGTCGCAACAACTCCAGATAGGCAAGATTTTCTATGATATGACCTATATCGCTTTCTTTATTACGTATCAGGATATTGCGCATACCAATATCGACAATATAATATTTAGGCATATTGGTAAGTAGTTGCTTTCCTTTGATGTTAAAGCGCGGAGCTTTATATAAAAACAAAGCATCTACCAACCCCTGCAAATACTTCTCAACAGTCTTGTTGTCTATACTCTTGCCACCGGATTTTAAGGTATTCGCAATTTTGTTTATAGAAACAATATTACCGATATTATCAGCGATAAATTTTGTTACCTTATCTAATGCGTTCACATCAGTAATCTTCAGACGTTTTACTATATCATTGAGAATAATTGTATTATATACATCACGCAGATAATTATAAGCATCACTGTCAAAGCTATTGTAACGTGCCAGAAAAGGAAAGGAACCATAATTCAGGTATAAATTAAACTTTTCCTGTATGCTTATGTCAACATTTTCCGGAGCAAAAGAAGATACAAATTCTTTAAATGACAGCGGCAGCATCTTTAGTTCAACGTATCTGCCGGAAAGAACGGTTGCCAGCTCTCCGGACATAAAATAAGCGTTGGAACCTGTAAGATATATATCGCAATTATCTTTAATGAACAGGCTGTCGACAGCTTTTTGATATTCCGTGCAATGCTGTACCTCATCTAAAAAAATATAGTTTTTGCAGTCCTGCTGCAGGCGGTCATTTATATATTGATACAAAGTATGATAATCCCGTAAGGCTTCAAATTCCATTGCTTCAAAGTTGATGCTGATAATTTGTTTTTCATCTATCCCCTGCTTAAGCAAGTTCTGTTTAAACAGCGTAAACATGGTTGATTTTCCGCAACGGCGTACACCGGATACTACTTTTATGATTTGTTTATCCTGCCAGCGACATAACCAGTCAAGATATTCTTTTCTTGGAATAAGCTGCATAGTTATCACCTCTTACTTATATTGTAAAGCAAACCTGTTATAAACGCAAGAAAACTTGGAACGCATTCCAAGTTTTCTCTGTTTTCACTAAAAGTTTGGAACGGAATCCAAACTTTAGCATTTTTTATATAAAATTAGGATTTGATTCCTGATTTTGAACATAGAAAAAACGGTATATACCTTCGCATGCCGGAAAATAAAAAGCACCCACGTTAGTGAGTGCTCGGTTTTAGTGTTTTACTCCTCATAGTCTTCGTCTTCTTCGTAAGCAGCCTGCTCTCTGCAATCTGCGTAAATAGTATCTTTGTTAGCGTTCACCAAATCCATTATTTTTTTCTTTTCTTCTTCGGAAACGATAATATTGTTTTTCTTCATGTAGTCAATACCGTGAAAAAAGAACATTTAAAAGAATTACGAACAAGCGCTAGTAACAGCAAAGCGACCCGATTAAGAGAGCGTTTTGGTAAAACTTTTTCTCCTGAAAAAGTTTTTGTTTTGCCGCGCTTTACAAAAAGCGCGAACCTTTCTTCCAACTTCTTTCAGTTATGAAAGAAGTTGAATTAACCCAAAGTATCAAAAAACAAAAGCCCCCGCAGGAAACCCTGCGAGGGTAAAACATGCGACAGCTCTATTCACTTCTTCACAGCCAGGCTGCGGATGGAAACATTCACGTTCTTCACCTTCATGGCTGTCATATACTCAATCTTTTCCTTAATCTTCGCCTGGAACTGCTTGGTAACGGCAAAGAGCTTAACGCCGTAATACAACACAACCTCCACGCTGATGACAATGCCCTTGCTGTTGTCACTGCGTCGGCGCACCTTAATCGATGTCACCCGCTCAATTCCCTCCAGCTTACGCCCGATAATGTTGATGATATCCTCCAGCGCACTGTCGGAAATCAGCAGCTTGCCGTAAAAGCTGAACGACGGACGTACAATTGAACGGTCCGCATCCTTCTCCTGCTTGCGCTTGCTGGAAAAAAGGTTGTATGGCAGATCAGCAAAATAGCCTGTAAAATGCGGCTTCAGCTCCACCGTCGGCACCGGTACGATATGCTTGCCCTCCTGCAGACGTGCATGACGTGCCTTCTTGATTTCGGCCTTGCTGGCAATCTGGTTGATATACACCGTCTTGACCGGCTTATCCAGCTGCAGCCTGCCGACAATCTTGTTAATCATATTGTCGGAGGTAGCAATAATCAGCAGACGATGAATGTTGTTAGTGGCCAGCGCCTCACGCACTGCCTGCGCGTGCCCTTCATCTGTGAAGATGGCACGCTTAACGGCCTGTATTCTGTTGTCTTCGTTCTTAGCGGACGTGCCTGCAAGGATTTTGGTACCCTTAATCAGCAGGCCGTCGTCAATAATAGCATCGCAGCGGTTATCAAAGGCCACGCCGATAGCATGATGGCTCTTGCCTGTACCGCTAGGTCCTACAAAAGCAACTACTTCCATTCTATTACACCCTTAACATCATCATATTGCACCTGCCAGATTCCCAGCTTTGTGGGGAAACGGTCAGGGATTCCGTGAAAGTCACTGCCACCGCTTACCAACAGTCCACGCTGCTTGGCCAGCGCCAGCCAATGGGCTTGCGCCTGCGCATCCGCGCTGGGGTGCCACACCTCGATGCCGTCAAACGGTTCGGCAGCAAGCAAACGCTCAGGCAGAGTTTTATCCACCAGCTCCGAGGGATGTGCCAACACAGCGATGCCGCCTGCCTCGTGAATCAGCGTCACTGCCTCCAGCGGAGAAAGCTTGGGTTGCGGCACATACGCCGGTCCGCCGCGGTGCAGCAGTGCGTCGAAAACCTCCTGAACGGTAGCAAAATAGCCCTTCGCCACCAGGGCCTTGGCCACATGCGGACGGCCCACTGCCCTGTTCTTGGGGTCGCAGGCATCTACCTCCACATGGTAGCCTAATTTTTCCAGCTTCTCCAGCATGGCATATAAACGGTGCTCGCGCGCATGGCGCATTTCATCCATCTTCTTATGCAGCGCTTCACAGTCCATGGAAACGTGGTAGCCTAAAATATGCACGGCATCATCCTCGTACTGCGTTCCCAGCTCTACGCCGGTGAGGACGCGGATGCGTCCGCCGTAGCGTTTCGCCGCCTCGCGAGCCTCCGCCATACCGTTCCACGAATCGTGGTCGGTGATGGCTATAACGCTGATGCTTTTAGCTACAGCCTCGTCCACCAGCATGGTCGGCGTGTAGCGTCCGTCGCTGAAGGTGCTGTGCAAATGTAAATCAACAAGCTGCGCAGCCATTACAGCATACCTGCCAGCTTGATAAGCGTCATAGTGCCAAAGGCAGTACCGCCTTTAACCTTGAAGCCCTCCGTCTTGCTTGCGGTGGAGGTGCCGCCGATATCAAGATGCGCCCACGGGATATCCTTGTCGACGAATTCGCCGATGAACAGGCCGCCGGTGATGCAGCCTCCGGCACGTCCTGCACTGTTGAGCAAATCGGCAACGTCGCTCTTGATGGCCTCCTTGCATTCAGGCAGGGAAGGCAGCTGCCAGTAGTTTTCACCGGCCATGCGACCTGCCAGCTTAATCTGCTCCACCAGCTCGTCGTCATTGGCCACAATACCGCTGGTTTCGTTGCCCAGGGCGATGATTACCGCACCAGTGAGCGTTGCTATATCAATAACCTTCTTGGCACCCATTTGGCAGGCATACCAGACTGCATCCGCCAGCACCATGCGTCCTTCCGCATCGGTGGAAACAACCTCGATGGTCTTGCCGTTGGCTGCACGCACGATGTCGCCGGGGCGTTGCGCCTTGCCGTCAGGCATATTTTCCGCGCAGGCAAGTATGCCGATAACATTGCATTTCAGGCCTAAACGTGCGATGGCACGCATAGCGCCGAGCACAGCGCCTGCACCCGTCATGTCGTCCTTCATCTCGCCCATGTTATCGTCAGGCTTAATGGAAACACCGCCGCTGTCGAAGGTGATGCCCTTGCCTACGAAGGCTGTATAGGGAGCGTCACCATTGCCGTTGTAGCGCAAGGCAATCAAACGAGAGGGATTAACACTGCCCTGACCTACTGCCAGCAGTGCGTTCATGCCTCTGTCCTGCATGGCTGCCTCGTCCATGATAGTGATTTCCAACGGCAGCTCCTGTCCCATTTTCAGCGCATCTGCTTCCATGGTCTGCGGAGTTACTACATTGCCCGGGCTATTCACCAGATCACGCGCAAAGCAAACTGCTTCAGCAGAAATTTCAGCAGCCTGCAGCAGCTCGTCAGCCTCCGGCACAGCGCTCAGCACTGTAGCCTCGCACAGCGGTGCCTGCTTTGCTTCGCTCTTGAAGCGGTTGAAGGTGTACGCGCCGAGGTACAGGCCTTCGACGAGCGCCTGCAGGTTTTTGCTGCGTTCGGCGTTCAGCAGGATA
>NZ_FR892786.1:0-6286 GCF_000434895.1 Phascolarctobacterium succinatutens CAG:287 | reverse complement strand
AGCAGGATAGGCGCAGCCAGTACAGCCTTTTGCGCCTTAGCCTTGTGCAAAGCGCGAGCAGCAGCACCGGCAGCCTTGCGGAAATTGTTCGGCTTGCAGTCCTTGCCCTCGCCACAGCCTGCCAAAAGCAGTGTCAGCAAACCTTCACCCTGCGGCAGCACCAGGGTGGTAACGCTGCCTGCATCATAAATATCGTCGTGCTGCGCGGTATACGCCATTGCCGCCTTGGCTACTGCCTCCGGCAGCTCCAGCTTGTCGATAGCTGCTGCACATTCCTTGCACAAAAACAGTACTATACTATCTGCATCATTATAAGCTGCAGCGTTGAACTCCGCTGCAATGCATTGAAATTGGTTTAACATTCCTAAAATCTCCTAACATTATTTATATTCTATTGCTGTCTGCAATTCGTTAAGCATCATATTACCGCTGGAACGCTGCAGCGTCAAATCGCTCACCAGCACCTTCATCTCGCGCATCAGGCGGCCCTTGGAAAAATACGAGCCCAGCGCGTGAATCGTATACGGTGTCTGATTGATATTGCCGATATACATCAGGCAGTGGCCGTCCATATAAAGCGCTGCACCGGGCATCAGCTTGCTGATAACGGCGGCGCGTTCCTGTGAGCTGCCGCTGAGCTTTTTCTTCGTGCCTGCTGTCAACTCCTGCTGGTCGGCATTACGCGGCAACACAATGCCCACAGTGCGGTAAGCATTGAACACCAGGCTTGAGCAATCCACGCTGTTTTTCAAACCGCCCCAGCCATACGGCTTGCCGTAAAATTTGAAGGCGGAGCTGAGCAGATTATTGCTGGTATAGGGCAAATAGCCGTAATGCACGGCAGAGGCAGCCTTCGGCACCAGCAGCTTCTGCTTCTGCAGCAGGCCTGTTTTTGTGCGCACCGGCGCAAGCACCGTATAGGTATCGCTTTGCACACTGTCAACCGGCAGGCGCGCACCCTGCTGATAAAGCACCTGCTCGCCGTCCGTTTTCAGGTTATATTCCGCATCGGTAACAACAAGAAACTTCTGCGGCTTTACAAAGCTGCTCCAGGTGTTCTTGTCGGTCATGGCTACATTATACTTGCTCACCCAACCGCTGTAATTTACTGCCTGCACGTAGTAAAAATAACCGTTGGCACTAGTGTGCAGCACAGCCACAGGCTCGCCCGGGTCCAGCATAGTTTCCTGCAGCGCATCAAAATCCTTGTCGCCCGCGTAATAATACAGGCCCTCGCCCGTAGGCAGCGCACGCACCGCTGTACGGCGCACCGTCACTGCGTATTGCACGCCTACGCTTTTGGGAATCGCGGCAATATTGCTTTGCTTACGCAGGATATTCTTATAGTTTTCGCTCACCTTGTTGCCATGCAGATACAGGTCATCGTCAAGTATGGAATAATCCATAATCCTCGTTTTAAGCGCATCACCGCTCATCGTCGCAGGATAATTTGCCAGGTCAGGCATACTGCGGGAAGCAGCGCGTACCTTGGCATTGAAGGCAGCCACACCCTTCGCATCCAGAATAACCGTATCACCGCTCTTGTTCTGCTCCGTCCAGTGCGACGGATTCACAAGCGGCGGATAATTGGTAATGCCTGCAGCCGAAGCGCCCAAAGGCAGCAGCAGTCCGCAAACAACAGCAGCTGTATATAAAAGCTTTGCTAATCGCAATTTCGTTCCTCCCTTCTTGCAGCATATATTTTACTGCAAGTAACCTAAAATACTTGTAATATTATTATATTCTTTAGGCAGAACAAAAATCCTGCTTTAGTATATGAAAAAAGCTGATGTAAGCATTGGCCTACATCAGCGTAGAAGCGATATTTTATTTCTGCAGATCCTTGGCATTGCCCGGTTTGATTTTGCTTTCGGTGCCTGTGAGCAGGCGATAGATATTTTCCTTGTGGCGTAAAACTACAAAGAAAGCGGCAACCACCGAGAAAATCACATAGGCAGAGGGATAACCAAAATACCACGCCAGCGGCGGCGTAAAGATGGCAGCCATAATGGAGCCGAGCGATACATAGCGCGTCAGCAGCACGCACACCAGCCAGATACCGAAGCTTGCTACGGCAACCTTAGGCATCATAAAAATCAACAGGCCCAGTGCGGTCGCAACGCCCTTGCCACCCTTAAAGCCCAGAAAGATCGAATAATTATGGCCTAAAAGCGCACCCAAAGCCGTAACCACATCCAGCAGCGGATTGTGGAAAAAATAACTCATAATACCAACCGCGAGAATACCCTTGAAGGCATCGGCAATCAGCACCAGCACCGCAGTCTTGGAACCGACGGTACGGAAAACGTTCGTCGTGCCGATATTTTTGCTGCCGTAATTACGGATATCAATACCGTGAAAGGCCTGCACCAGCCATAAGCCGCTGGGAACAGAGCCGCAGACATGACCGAGCACAAAGCCCAGCAGAAAATGTAATATACCCACCTCATTGAACATAACAAATCACCTGACTTTTATTTATTCATCCTCGTTCTTACCACGGATAATCATCTGAATCGGTGTACCTTCAAAGCCAAATGCCTCACGCAGTTTGTTCTCCAGATAACGCTGATAGGAGAAATGCATGATTTCCGGTTCGTTGACAAAGATAACAAAGGTTGGCGGTTTGATTTTGACCTGTGTAACATAAAGAATCTTAAGACGTTTGCCCTTTTCGGTCGGCGGCGGATTGATAGCCACAGCATCCTCGATAACCTGGTTGAGAATACTGGTAGCGATACGCATAGCGTTCTGCTCGGCAACATAGGAGATAACCTCCGGCAGACGGTGAATACGCTGCTTGGTAACGGCAGAAACAAAAACTACCGGCGCATACTGCAGGAAAACAAGCTCCTTGCGCAGAGTTTCGGTATAACGCAGAGTGGAGGAATTGTCCTTCTCGTACAAATCCCATTTGTTGACAACCAGAATAACAGCCTTGCCTGCCTCATGAGCATAGCCGACGATACGTTTATCCTGCTCGGTAACACCTTCGACAGCATCAAAAACCATCAGCACAACGTCACTGCGGTCAACCGCACGCAGAGAACGCATAACGCTGTATTTTTCAATCGGTTCGTCAACCTTAGCCTTACGGCGCATGCCTGCGGTATCAATGAACAGGTACTTCTGACCGTTGCGTACTACCGGAGTATCAATCGCATCACGGGTAGTGCCTGCAACATCACTTACGATAGAACGCTCCTCGCCTACCAGTGCGTTGAAAATAGAGGATTTGCCTACGTTCGGACGACCAATCAGAGCAACCTTGATTTCGTCCTCTTCCTCCAGGTCGCCTGCCATCTTATCGGACGGGAACTTGGCAACAACGGCATCCAGCAAATCGCCCAGGCCCAAATGGTTGGACGCGGAAACAGCAATCGGATCACCGATACCCAGATTATAGAATTCAAAGGTATTCATCTCCTGCTTCGGAGAATCCGCCTTATTGACAGCCAGAACAATCGGCTTCTTGGACTGACGCAACAGACGGGCAACGTCAGCATCCTCGGTAGTAATGCCTGCGCGCGCATCGCAGACGAACAGAATAACGTCCGCCTCCTTAATCGCAATCTGTGCCTGCTGACGGATAGAAACAGCAATAGCATCGGCATTCATGATTTCGATACCGCCGGTATCAACCATCATAAACTCGTGGTCCAGCCATTCGGCGGTAGCATACAGACGGTCGCGGGTAACGCCCGGTGTATCCTCAACAATGGAAATCCTGCTGTTGGCAAAAATATTAAAAAGAGTAGATTTGCCTACGTTAGGACGTCCAACTATAGCAACTATCGGTTTAGCCATAATCAAATCTCCTTCATCGTAATAAATTTTTTAGTATGTGTCTATCATAGAAATGTAAAATTTTTTGCATATTTATGGGGAATCCCCCTTCCGCCTCGCTATGCTCGGCACCTTCCCCGAGGGGCAGGCAAGAAGGATAGCAAAACGCCAACACGAGCAATTAACATATCGTGTAGGGAATAGCAATTTTAGCAAATGAGTGTCTGGAACCATAGAAGCAAGGGTACGTAACTTTCTATTACCGTCTGGCAAATTTTACCGAAGCTTCGTCCTGGTTCAACACGAAATTTGCGTTGTGCCCCAAGGCACGGGAAAATTGCTACTGACTGGAACGATATTTGATTGCGACGTACAAGCATCCCCCTTCCGCCTCGCTATGCTCGGCACCTTCCCCAAGGGGAAGGCAAGACTAATAGCTTTCAATTAGCCTTCATTAGTATGTTCTTGGTTCCCCCTTGGGGGACAAGGTGAATTGCCCGAAGGGCAAGAGAGGGCGCCCTGGGGCGACTGTCGCGTCAGCGACTAAAGGGGGTAACGCAGATGGAGTGGTATAACGCACACCTCAATGGTCGATGCCGTTACGAGAGCCAACTCCCTTGTGGAAATAGTGCTTAACCTCGCTCATATCAGTAACAAGGTCGGCAATTTTGATAAGCTCTTCCGGTGCACCTCTACCAGTAGTAATAACCTCAACGTTATTTTTATGCTCACGCAAAAAATCAACAACCTCCTGCGTCGGCAGCATTTGGGTAGCAAGCACAATATTCAGCTCATCAAGGATAATAACATCCGCAGCGTGGGAGCTAATAGCTTTCTTCGCTTCTTCCCAGCCGTCACGGCACATCTTTAAATCAACAGGATCGGGATTATGGAAATTAACAAAGGCGTCGCGTCCCACCTGCCGCAGCGTAAACCAAGGCAGATTCTTTGCAGCCCGCGCCTCGCCGTACTCAGGATCATCCTTCAAAAATGAAAGCATCAGCGTCTTCATACCATAACCGGAGGCACGCAGCGCCACGCCCAAAGCAGCAGTAGTCTTACCCTTGCCTGTACCTGTATAAACCTGCAGCATACGCTTCACCTATCTTTCCAATAATAAATGCAGCAGCTCCTTCGCACCCTTGGCAATCTCCACCTTGCCAGGGTAGCGCTCCTTGAACTGCGCCAGCGACATATCATCCAAAAACAGCTTATCGTTATTCAAAACCACATCCGGAAGAATAATCTGCTTACCCTGCACGTTCGCCAGAATATCGCTGCCCGTCAAAAGACCGGTAACATTTACCTTGCCGCCGAAAAAGCTGTTGGGCACAGGTACAAAGCGGTGCTCCGAACCGAACTGGCTGTTCAGCTTCGTCATCAAAGGCTCCAGCACACGATAAGCGCCCTCACCCACGGGAATCACCGCAGGCTCTGCAGGATGAAAGTCCTGCATCTGCGCCAACGCCTCGTCCCACTCCAGCATAAAGTTGGCAGTCAGGCCAATGCCGTTTTCCAGCTGCGGGAAGCCGTCGTACCATTCGGTAGGAGGAAAAGGCTTTTCCGCCAGCAGATAAAATTCATCGCCCAAGTAGATAAACGTCTTGCCTGTTTCCTTACGGCAGCGCTCCTGCCATGCGGTCACCTGCTCCACAACCTCTGCGGCCTGCTCCTTCGTAAAAGTGGCAAGCTGCGTCAGGTGCTCGCGGTGCTTAGTAGTACCTACGGGAACAACCGCCATCGTCAGTACATTGGGATACTGCGCGTACAAATCGTGGAAGCTCTTGGCAAGAATCTCGCCGTCATTATAACCGGGACAGCACACAATCTGCGTATGCACCTGAATGCCCGCATCGAACAAAAGCTGCAAGCGCTCCATCAGCTGACCGGCAAAACGGTTGTGCATCATTTGGCAGCGCACCTGCGGGTCGGTAGCGTGTACCGAAACATACAGCGGCGTAAGATGCGTGCGGATAATACGTTCAAAATCCTCATCCTTCATATTGGTGAGTGTAATGAAGTTACCATATAAGAAGGACAGACGGTAATCGTCATCACGCACATACAGACCCGGACGCATACCGGGAATCATCTGGTCAACAAAGCAGAAAACACAGTTATTGTAGCAGGTCGCAACTCTGTCAAAAACTGCGGAGTCAAACTCCAGGCCAAGATCCTCATCCGGATATTTTTCTATATGTACCTGACGGCGTGTGCCATCGGTAGCCTCTATCTCCAGATCAACCTCGTAATCGGAGGTATAGAAGCTCAATTCAATTATATCCTTAACCTGTACGCCGTCCACGCTGCACAGCTTTTCGCCGGCCTTGATGCCTGCGTCCGCTGCCAAGCTGTTCTTGCGTACACCACTAATAAGTCCTACCATTACAACTCCTAAAAAAAATGCAGATAATCAACCGTGAAAAGATTAGTCGTCAAATTATTATATCATATTAGCTTGAAGAATGCAAAAAGGGGACACACTGACGTGGCCCCCAAA
>NZ_FR892785.1:1568-3091 GCF_000434895.1 Phascolarctobacterium succinatutens CAG:287 | reverse complement strand
ATGTTGACAATTGCAGAAATTTGTGTATAATAGAGTCATAACCTAATGCAGTCTGCTTCCTGACGGATGAGTGGAATTGACCACGTGGAGGCAGATGAATGTATGCGCCGACCGTCTGGGCAAAATCGCCCAGACGTTTTTTCTTTATAAGGAGCAAAAGGAAAACCCGGGTGACTAGGTAATACTTATAAAGAGAGGTATTCATGATGCAACAGACAAAAAACAGATGGCTGATCGTGCTGGCAGCCATCGGCATTCACATCAGCATTGGCAGCGTATACGCATGGAGCGTACTGACTAAGCCTATCATGCAGGCTATGGGGTTTTCGCTGAAGGAGGTTACCTGGACCTTTTCGCTGGCGATTTTGTTTTTGGGTACTTCCGCAGGCTTTTTGGGAACGTATGTTGAAAAATACGGACCTCGCCGCAGCGGTCTGATATCCATGTGCTTTTTCGTAAGCGGCTTGCTGGGTACGGCTTATGCACTGACGCAGCACAGACTGCTGCTGTTATATCTTTTTTACGGCGTTATCGGCGGTATTGGTCTGGGAACAGGCTATATTACGCCGGTGTCTACACTGGTGAAGTGGTTCCCCAATAATCGCGGTCTCGCAACCGGCCTGGCGATTATGGGCTTTGGCTTTGCCAGCCTCGTTGCAGGTCCGTTGATGCAGATTTTGATTGCTAAATACGGCCTGGTAGAAAACTTTGTGATTTTGGCCTGCATTTATGCAGTAGTGATGACTGCTTCCGCACTTTCTCTGGAGCCGCCTAAGCAGGAAACTGCAGCAGGCAAGGGACAGTTTAAGGCAAAGATGCCTGAGCATGTGCAGTACACTGTGAAGGAGGCTATGCACACCTGGCAGTTCTATGCTTTGTGGTGGATTTTCTTTACGAACATCACCTGCGGTATCGGTCTTTTGGCTGTAGCTTCGCCTATGGCACAGGAGGTTATAGGTATGTCCCCGATTGCGG
The DNA here is from genome assembly GCF_000434895.1 of Phascolarctobacterium succinatutens CAG:287. GTDB lineage: Bacteria > Bacillota > Negativicutes > Acidaminococcales > Acidaminococcaceae > Phascolarctobacterium_A > Phascolarctobacterium_A succinatutens_A. Next base: position 2,116 of record NZ_FR892785.1, on the reverse strand, counting down.
CGGCGTCTATGGTTGGCATCATCGGCCTGCTGAACGGCGGCGGTCGTATTGTGTGGTCCACTGTTTCCGACTATATTGGCCGTGCGAATACGTATCTGGCATTTTTCGTGATTGAGATTGTGGCCTTCTACCTTTTGGGTGGCGTAAATGAAAGCTTTATGTTCCAGCTGCTGGTGTTCATTATCATCACCTGCTACGGCGGCGGCTTTTCCTGCATGCCGGCGTACCTGAGCGATTTGTTCGGCACCAAGCAGCTGAGTGCAATCCACGGACGTATTCTGACTGCGTGGGGCCTGGCAGGTATTGCGGGACCGCTGCTTTTATCCGTAATTTACGAGCGCACACACAGCTACAGCTTTACCCTGTACTTCTTCAGCGCTTGCTTTGTAGTAAGCCTGCTGCTGGCGGTAGTGCTCAAGCTGAAGGGCAAAACTGCCTGAGCTTTTGCCGGAAGAAGCAATTTCCACTGAAAAATAACTTTTTTAGCTAAAAAAAACGAAAAATTTTGAGCGTCCTACCCTAAAACGTGTTTTGGGGTGGGGCGCTTT
>NZ_FR892785.1:0-1538 GCF_000434895.1 Phascolarctobacterium succinatutens CAG:287 | reverse complement strand
GTTTTGGGGTGGGGCGCTTTTTCGCTCCCTGGCATATAATAAGCGTAGAGAAAAGCAAAAAGCTTAAGCAGATGTAAAAAAGGGGGCGTAGATTATGAAAAAGCATTTTAAGTATTTGGCAACGGCAGGCTTGATTGCAGCGCTGCTGTTGGCGGCAGGCTGCGGGGATGATGCCACGGACAAGAAGAAAGTTGATAAGCCGGACATCAAGACAGAGCAGAAGGTAGATAAAAAAGCCCAAGCACCGGTAGTTAAACCGCCAGAGGGAAAATATTACAGATATCCTTCCTATCTTGATGATGTAACCAAAACGCCGGAAATGACGCCTGAGATGATTAAATATGTAGATGATTTTGCTTCGACCGTAAAATTGGCGCCGTCTGAAAAAGGTAAATTCCTTAATGATTCACGCATTAACAGACCAAATGAAGAATACCATCGTATCTGGTTGCATGCCTATGGCAGCAATCATAATCGCAATAACAAATTTAAAAATTCTAAGGGGAAGGAAGTATATCAGCAGGAGATTTATCATATCCGTATGTCTGTAAAGGCAGATACCAAAAAAGTTACGTATGTTGAGTATTCTGTTTATGAGCAGAATGAGGCTATTCCGGACGGCAAGAGCAGAACAATCATGAAGAAGGTTTTTAAATGAGCTGCTTTAGCATAAATTAATAAAAATTTTGAGCGTCCTACCCTAAAACGGCTTTTGGGGTGGGGCGCTTTTTCGCTCCCTGGCATATAATAAGCGTAGAGAAAAGCAAAAGCTTAAGCAGATGTAAAAAAAGGAGGCGAAGTTTATGAAAAAGCAATTGAAGTATCTGGCTACAGCAGGTCTGCTGGTAGCGCTGCTGTTGGCGGCAGGCTGCGGGGATGATGCCAAGGACAAGAAGCCTGCGCCTGAGCCCGATAAGAAGGTGGAGAATGTTGTAGTAAAACCTCAGGACGGAAAATATTACAGATATCCCAATTACATTAAGGATGTGACGAAAACACCTAAAATTACGCCGGAAATGCTTAAGTACATTGATGATTTTGCATCTACGCTTGAATTCCACCCGTCTTACAATGGTAAATTCGTCAATGATTCCAAGATAAATAATCCTAATGAAAAATATCATGCTGTTTATCTGTATGCCCTTGGACCTAAGCATAACAAGAAGATAAAGTTTAAAAATTCCAAAGGTAAGGAGGTTTATCAGCATCAGGTTTACACCATCAATATGCAGTCAGAGGCTGCTACCGATAAATTAACGTCTGTACTATGCTCTATTTTCGAGCAGAATCCGGATATTCCTGACGGCAAAACTACATATGTTGTGAGAAAATCCTTTGATTGAGTTGCACTTTGAAATGATGTTATGGTCTTTGCTAAGAATGAAATGCTTATCTTCACAAACTGCCGATGAAAAGCAGTATATGTGGCAGTGTTGTAAGTGAACTGCTGTGAGCCGCTGCGCGTGAGCGTGGCGGCTTTTTGGAATATAAATAAATGCTCAGAGTATGAGGTCTATGGTATAATGATATATAGATAG